>JAJTCL010000105.1 GCA_021323255.1 Propionibacteriaceae bacterium
AGCATGGTCGATCGGATGACGGCCGGCAACCGCGACAGCATCACGCTGGTTCTGGAATCCGGGAAGACGGTGACCTGGGGCAGCTCGGCGGATTCAGAGTTGAAGGCTCAGGTGGTCCTGGCGCTGCTCAAGAGGAAACCGAAATCCTCCATCGACGTTTCAAGTCCACACAATCCGGCAGTTCGATAGCGGAGTTGTCGAATCCGCCATTTCTGGTGACGCCCCACTCGGTCTCTTCCCCGCTCGACCTATAAATGGGGCGTCGCGAGAATAGGTGGGGCGTCAGCCATTTGTGTTGCTCGCGGACGGAAGGGCTCTCCGCTCGCTCCTTGTCCAGGCTCGTTCTGCTCCCCCAGGTTTGGCGGTTGCATCGGCTCGCGTGATCAGAGCCACCTCCACCTCAACCTCTACTTGATCTATAGCAATCGATATGTTTGCTGATCTTGGCGTGTCACCACGTCATCGTCGGAGGCCATCTCGTAGCCTCATTTTCAGACCGCGCCGCTTCCCACTGAGGCGACTAACTGTTGACTTCAGGTTGAGATTTGGTGCGACCACCTCGTCCGCAGACAGGAAGAAGAGGCGGAATCGTGGTTTCTGCATCACAGAATTACTTGGCGATCATCAAGGTCGTGGGCGTCGGCGGCGGCGGCGTCAATGCCGTCAACCGGATGATCGAGGCCGGGCTTCGCGGTGTCGAGTTCATCGCAGTGAACACAGACGCTCAGGCGTTGCTGATGAGCGATGCCGACGTCAAGCTGGACATCGGCCGGGACCTCACTCGCGGCCTCGGTGCCGGCGCCGATCCTGACAAGGGGTGCCAGGCGGCCGAAGACCACGCCCAGGACATCGAGGATGCGCTCAAGGGCGCCGACATGGTTTTCGTGACCGCGGGCGAAGGCGGCGGTACCGGCACCGGGGGCGCGCCAGTGGTTGCTCGCATCGCCCGCGCGCTCGGTGCCCTCACCATCGGAGTGGTGACCCGACCGTTCTCCTTCGAAGGGAAGCGTCGCGCCACCCAGGCCGAGCAAGGAATCGTCAACCTCCGTGAGGAGGTCGATACCTTGATCGTGATCCCCAACGACAAGCTGCTCCAGATGATCGATCACCAGATCGCGATCTTGGATGCGTTCAAGCAAGCCGACCAGGTGCTGATGCAGGGCGTCTCCGGTATCACCGACCTCATCACCACTCCCGGCTTGATCAATCTTGACTTTGCCGATGTGAAGTCGATCATGTCGAATGCCGGCTCAGCACTGATGGGCATTGGGTCGGCCCGAGGCGAGGATCGGGCCCGAGCGGCAGCAGAGATGGCAGTCTCGTCCCCGTTGCTGGAGGCCAGCATCGAGGGCGCCCACGGCGTCCTCCTCTCGATAGCGGGCGGTTCAGACCTCGGCCTGTTCGAGGTCTCGGCTGCCGCCAACCTGATCCAGGGGGCAGCGCACGAGGAGGCCAACATCATCTTCGGTACTGTCATCGATGACGCGCTCGGCGACGAGGTTCGGGTAACAGTCATTGCCGCAGGCTTCGAGGGAGGACAGCCGCCGCGCCGCCAGCCGATCAGCCGATCGGCCGATGTGCGCAATCATCAGGCCCGCTCGACTCCGACGCCTGCCGAGCCCACGCCCGTGCCGGTGGCTGCCACCAAATTGGTGAACCATGCCACGCCCGAAGAGAGTCCTCCACCCTCTCCACCACCCCTCGCTCCCACCCCGGTCACGGTGCCCAGAGGGCCGATATTCGAAGATGAGCTTGATATCCCTGACTTCCTCAAGTGACGCGTGTCGGGCCAGACCATCAAGATGCCGGACGGTAATCTCGGCACCAAATGGAGCGCTGACTGCGAAACAGGTGTGTCAGAAGATTCGAGGCGGATGAGATGGCGGAACGACTGAAGCGCGCAGCAGCTTGGCTGGGTCTCGTCACCGACGATCGGTACGCGGAGTACGACGACGCCGTCGACTTTGAGGACCTGGCCGAAGATGACAGCCAAGACGAGTCGCTCAACGCAGCGGACAAGCCTGCCACAGTGACCCCTCTCGAAAGCCGGCGTACGGCCCCAGTGGCAGCGGCCGCCAGCACGACTCTCGTTTCTCACCCACGGACGGCCGATGTGTCTCGGATCATCACTGTTCATCCCCGCACGTACAACGAAGCTCGCATGGTAGGCGAGCACTTCCGTGACGGCGTGCCCGTCATCATGAACCTTTCCGACATGGAGGATGTCGACGCCAAGCGGCTAGTCGACTTCGCCGCTGGTCTCATCTTTGGTCTGCGTGGCAGTATCGAACGCGTCACCAGCAAGGTGTTCCTGCTCTCGCCGCTCGACGTCACCGTGGCAGCTGAGGACAAGGAACGGATTGCAGGCGGGTTCTTCAACCAGAGCTAGCTGAGAACCCCGCCCTAGCGGTCTGTACGCCTAGGCTGGTGTCACGCGTAATACACCGAAGCAAATAGGCAGGCTCAACCGTGGTTGTCGTGGGACTCATCATCAACTGGATCTTGTGGATCTTCCTGCTGATCCTGTTCGCGCGGATGATTCTGTCCTGGGTCCCAGTGCTCGTCCGCGACTGGGAACCAAGAGGACCGATGCTGGTCTTCGCTGAGATCATCTACTCCATTACCGACCCGCCGCTCCGCCTGCTCCGGAAGGTCCTGAAGCCGGTCAGGATTGGCAACATGATGCTCGATCTGGCCTTCATCGGCCTGGCGATTTTGGTCAGCATCTTGATGCAGATCAACCGCAGCGTGTTCTTCTGAATTCGTCCGGAATCCGGCTCTACTGACTTCGTTGGCTCGGCTGTGCACCCAGACCAAATTGGGTACGGTAGGCCGGTGAGGCGCCGCTTCCACCTAAAAGTCCCACCTAGATACCGAGGTGCACGATGACCCTTACGCTCGACGACGTACGCAACAAGCGGTTCCGAATGGCCCGCAAGTCTGGCTACGAGGTCTTGGAAGTTGACGAGTTCGTCGACGAGGTCGAGGAAAGTTTCGCGCAGCTCCTCGAGGAGAACCAGAACCTGAAGAAGCAGGTCGATGCCCTCAAGTCCGCACCTCCAGTCGCGGCTCCAGCTCCTCAGACGATGGCGCCGCCTCCGACAGTTCAGCCACCACCTCCACCTCGGCAGCCTGCCCCGGCACAGCCGATGTCGGGCACCATCGTGGTGACGACCGGGAAGGAAGCGAGCGCGGCGGTCGTCCGGCTCGTCGAGATGTCTACCGAGCAGGCCGAGCGCCTGGTGGAGGAGGCCACTGAGGACGCCAACCGGATTCGGGAGGAAGCCAACCGAACCGCACATCAGCTCACCACCGATGCCCGGACGCGAGCCGAGCGAGTTGAGTCGGAGGCTCGGGTCAACGCGGAGCGGCTTCAGGCCGATGCGCTCAGTCGCGCGGAGAAGCTTGATCGGGAAATCGAAGGTCGACGCGGCGAGATGTTCGGTGATCTGGAGAAGCAGCGCGACGATCTCACCGCAGCCGTCCAGGCGCTGCGTAACTTCG
This sequence comes from Propionibacteriaceae bacterium, assembly GCA_021323255.1. Taxonomy (GTDB): domain Bacteria; phylum Actinomycetota; class Actinomycetes; order Propionibacteriales; family Propionibacteriaceae; genus Microlunatus. The sequence continues at coordinate 3,505 of JAJTCL010000105.1, forward strand.
AAGCGGCGTACCGGACCAACCTCACCACGCATCTACGTCGGCAGATCGAGACGCTGGAGTCTGGCCGAGCAGAGCCGGTCGATGTCCCGGACGTGATCGGGGAGATCAAGCCGCCCGAGAACACCTCAAACGGGACAGCTCAGGCGGGTGAGCTTGGTGGAGCCGATCAGCCTCAGCGAGAAGAGGCTCCAAGCTTCAGCGGCGGTGGTTCACCAAGTAACACTCCGCGTCTCGACGCTCTCCTGGGAGACCAGCGCTGAGCTAGTTGCGACAATGATCAAGGCACAAGGCCCGCTTCGGCGGGCCTTGTCCGTTATGCCTGCGCAGGGTCGAATACATTGCACCATTGGAAATTCAGCGAGAAATCAGCGCGGGTCGTTGAAGAAAGTGCTTTTGCGGCCTACTGTCTCTGCGTCACTTAACCTTCCAGCCGGGGCCTGACCAAGAAATGGGGGAACCCATGACCACCGCGAAATCCAGAGCTGCGGCCGACACCGCAGCCGAGAACGGCGGTCGTACCACGAATCGGAAGGCTGCAGCGAAGGCCGCCCCAACGGTGCATGCAGTGCCAGTGGAACATCAAGACAAGCCGGCCAAACCGATGAACCCCAAGTCCTTGCCGGTTCGCCCCGGCGAGGATCCCTGGACAAAGGCCGAGCTCAACGAGGTCAAGCAGGCGCTGACCGAAGACATCGCCCGCTTCCAGAGCCAGATCGAGATCTCCACCGCTGAGCTGGTGGGTCTGCTCCGCGACGGCAGTGAGGGCGCCGGACGGGATCCGGCTGACGTGGGTTCTGCCAACTTCGAGCGCGACGCCGAGATGTCATTGGCGAACAACGCCCGGGAGATGCTGGAGCAATCCCGCCTCGCACTGCGGCACATCGAGCTGGGCACGTACGGCAGCTGCGACAACTGCGGACAACCGATCGGCAAGGGCCGCTTGCAGGCATTCCCCCGCGCCACCTTGTGTGTTACCTGCAAGCAGCGCGAGGAACGGCGATAACCTCAGTCGGCGACGCTCGCCCTATCGAGCGACGACGCTGGCGCCTCGTCGTCGCCGTAGTCGCAGTTGCTGGGCTGACAACTGATCTCGTCACCAAGATCATCGCAGTGACTCAGCTGGAGCCGCTCATCCCGATTCGGTTGCTGGGTGGACTGCTCACCTTGCGGCTCATTCGCAACCCCGGCGCCGCCTTCAGCCAGGGTCAGCGCTTCACCTACGTCTTCGCGATCGCCGGCATAGCGGTGCTGTGCTTCGTGATCATCAAGCTGGTACCGCGCATCGGCCACACCGCCTGGGCGGTGGCTATCGGGCTGTTGTGTGCTGGCGTAGCGGGAAATCTGACCGACCGGTTGTTTCGCCCCCCAGGGGTGCTCCGCGGCCACGTGATCGACTTCCTCGAGTTGCCTTACTGGCCGATCTTCAACGTTGCCGACATGTGCATTACAGCGGCCGCCATCATGATCATGTACTTGTCGGTGGTGAAAGGAATTGCCATCACTGGTGAGCGCCACGCCCGGTCCGGGCGGCGAGATCGAGGCGACGACGGTGATCATGATCGGAGCACGATCGCTCGTGGTTGAGCGAAAGGTGCTGCTGGTTCCCGATGGATTGAACGGTGAGCGGGTTGATGCTGCCGTGGCGCGCATGCTCGGACTTCCTCGCAGCCGGGTCGCGGAGTTGATCGGGGCGGGAGGCGTGCTGCTGGATGGTGCCGCGATCGACAAGTCTGATCGTGTCAGCGTCGGGTCGATGCTCGAAGTGGAGCTCCCCGATCATCCGCGGCTTGCTGAAGTACGCCCGCAGCAGGTGGAAGGTGTCCTCATCGTGCACGACGACGACGACATCGTGGTGATCGACAAGCCAGTCGGCGTCGCGGCTCATCCGAGCCTGGGCTGGAGCGGACCGGATGTTCTCAGCCATCTCGCCGGCGCCGGGTTCCGGATCTCGACCTCCGGTGTCCCCGAGCGGCGCGGCATCGTGCAGCGACTGGACGTAGGCACCTCCGGGTTGATGGTGGTTGCCAAGAGCGAGCGAGCGTACACGATCTTGAAACGAGCGTTCCGCTCGCGAAGCGTGGACAAGATCTACCACGCGTTGGTGCAGGGCCATCCGGATCCGTTCACCGGCACCATCGAGGCGCCAATCGGGCGGCAGCCTGGGGGGGAGTACAAGATGGCGGTGAGGCGTGGCGGGCGGCACAGCGTCACTCACTACGACACGCTGGAAGCCTTCGTTGCGGCGACCTTGCTCGAAATCAAGCTGGAAACCGGGCGGACGCATCAGATCCGGGTTCATATGGCGGCGATTCGTCATCCTTGCGTCGGCGATCCGATGTATGGGGCCGACCCGGTCCTCGCTGCCAAGCTCGGTTTGAGGCGGCAGTGGTTGCATGCGGCCCGCCTCGGCTTTGTGCACCCGATGTCGGGTGAGGAGATGCAGTTCGAGTCGCCGTACCCGCCTGATCTTCAGCATGCCCTGGAGGTAGTCAGCAGCTGGTAGGACCAGTGCTTGATTGGTCTCCCGCCGCCCGCCCAACTTCGCTAGGGTCAACTGCGTGCGTAGAGCCAAGATTGTGTGCACGCTCGGACCGGCTTCCTCGACTCCTGAGCGTCTGGCGGAGCTGGTCGCCGCAGGAATGGATGTCGCCCGGCTCAATATGAGTCATGGCGACTATGCCGACCACCTGAGGAACCTGCGCAGTGTTCGGGAGGCGGCTGAAAGCGCCGGGCGCCCGGTCGGTGTGCTGGCCGACCTGCAAGGTCCGAAGATCCGGCTCGGCCGGTTCGCCAACGGCAAGGAGAAACTGCACGTCGGCGCTGAGTTCGCGATCACCACCGAGGAGGTGGAGGGCACGGTGGAGCGCTGCTCCACGACCTACAAAGGTCTTCCCGGCGATGTCCAGCGGGGAGACTTGATTTTGATCGACGACGGCCGGATAGCCTTGCGAGCAAGAGAGGTCACCGACACCGACGTGATCACCGAGGTGGTTGTCGGCGGACCAGTCAGCAACAACAAAGGGATCAACCTGCCCGGCGTGGGTGTCAGTGTCCCGGCGATGAGTGAGAAAGACACCGAGGACCTGCGTTGGGCCCTTCGCAACGGCGTCGACATGGTAGCCCTGTCCTTTGTCCGCTCCGCTGAGGACATCAAACCGGTACAGGAGATCATGGACGCCGAGGGCAGGCGGATCCCAGTGATCGCCAAGCTGGAGAAGCCTCAGGCGGTTGAGAACCTGACCGAGATCATCGATGCCTTCGATGCATTCATGGTTGCGCGTGGCGATCTTGGTGTCGAGCTGCCGCTGGAAGAGGTACCTCTGGTACAGAAGCGGATCGTCACTGCTGCGCGGCGCTGGGCTAAGCCGGTGATCGTGGCGACTCAGATGCTGGAGTCAATGATCTCCTCACCACGTCCGACGCGTGCTGAGGCTTCCGACGTCGCGAATGCGATCCTCGATGGCGCCGATGCGGTGATGCTGTCCGGAGAGACGAGCGTCGGTGAGTATCCGGTCCTCGCCGTCGAGACCATGGCACGAATCATCGAGAACACCGAGGCCCACGGCATGGACCAGATGCACGGCATCCAGTGGGATCCGCACACCACCAGCGGCGTGATCACCAAGGCGGCCGAAGAAGTGGCCCAGCGGATCGATGCCAAGTTCTTGGTGACGTTTACCACCTCCGGTGACTCCGCCCGCCGCTTGACCCGACTTCGCTCGACTATCCCGGTGCTGGCCTTCACACCAAGTGAGGAAACGCGTGCGGCACTGACCTTGAACTGGGGGGTCGAGACGTTCATGGCCCCGATGGTCGGCCACACCGACGAGATGATCCGCGAGGTGGACAAAGCCCTGACCGAGAGCGGCCGCATCGCCGACGGTGATCGTGTGGTCATTGTGGCCGGGTCCCCGCCCGGCGTTGCCGGCCAGACCAACATGATCCGGGTCCGTCGCATCGGCGCGCCGCTTTAGATCTAGATTTGCCGACACGCGTTTGCCGTCGCGAGATGGCTAACGGGGCATCACGAGCTTCGTATGAACGCGTTAGCCATCCCAAGACGGAACGGGTAGACGAGCCGCCTTCGGGCCCAGCCGCCTGCCGTTTCGCAGCCATAGTGAGTGGGCCGAAAGAACATTGGCCTTCGTCTCCCTCTCTGGCCCTGGTCAGGCGAGCGTGAGGGTGCGGCCCAGCGGGCCGACAAACCTAAGATGCTTGAAATCCGAGTAGGGGCAAGGTCTGGAATCTAGGCCGACTAAACCACAATGTTTGTCGGCCCGCTGGGCGGCATCCTCACGGGGGAAGGCACAGAAAGTGCCGGAGAGGGGAGTCGAACACCGACCACCCTCGTGTTGGCTGGTGGCTCCACGTCCAGTCAAAGCTGCTTTCGCTAGGGGTTCCGCCTCTCTCGCGACCCCTCGTCATCTCACCCTGTCCAATCCAGTGCTAACGGGTCCGTTAGCAAATGGTTTGCAGAAGGGAGGCCACACCAACATCAACAACACCTGACCGCTAAGTAAGCGGCCCGGTCGGTGCTGGAACACCGCCGGGCCAGGAGATCCACCAACCGTCTAAGGAGCTAGATCCCCAATGAATCATCCCATCACCCCACTGGCATCCGGCCAGGTCAACCACGACCAGATCAGCGTGGAGTTGGTCGAACCTGACAACATGCCAGCCGCAGTCAGAATCGTCTGGCCAAACGCGCCAACCATTGTTGATCCGAAACGTTTCCCCGACACCGCAGCCGCGATCGCGCAACTCTTTGCGAGAGCACACATCGTGTTGGCCGCAATCCGGGCGGAGCGGCGACTGTAACCACG
>JAJTCL010000106.1 GCA_021323255.1 Propionibacteriaceae bacterium
GTGGTCTCCACCCCATGCCGTCCGTCCGGAGATGAGGCAGCCCACACCTCTCTCACCCCATCCCAGCGCTGCAGCCCATCGTCGATCTGGGAGTGAAACACCCAGCGGTTCGCTGCATCTCGTACGGCGTCCAAGGTGGCCCGCCCGGTAGCGATGTGGTCGGCCTGATTCAGGTTTTGACCACCCCAGGTGTCGCGAAAGTTGTTGGTGATCACGATCTCCGGTCGATGCCGGCGCACACTGGCGCAGATCGCTCGACGTAGCGGAACTCCGTACTCCAGCACTCCATCAGCCAGGCCGAGAAAATCCACCGTCTCAACACCGACAATCCGCGCCGACTCGATCTGCTCGGCTTCCCGTACCCGCCGGGACTCGGCCGGTTCCATTTCGTCAATGCCAGCCTCGCCGCTGGTCACCATGGCATAGACCACCGTCTTTCCCTGGTCCGTCCAGCGGGCTACGGCCGCTGCAGTACCAAACTCGAGATCATCGGGATGCGCCACCACACAAAGTGCAGTGGTCCAGGACTCATCGACAGGTTCCAGATCCGGCATGGGCTCAGCGTATGACCGCTGCGCTTCGGCAGGCCACATCTACGCTCCTGTCATGCAACTGCTGCCCCTGGCGACCAGCCGATGACCGATCCCGTGGTGGTGATAGGCGGCGGCCTGGCTGGCCTGGCTGCCGCGGCACGGCTCGCCAAGGCCGGGCATCAGGTCGAGCTCTACGAGCGCTCCGAGACACTGGGCGGCACCTGGGCGCCGTATCGGCTGGCGAGCAGTGCTATGGCGGACAATGCGCCATCGATCCTCGGTTTTCCCGCACCATGGCGTGACCTGTTCCGTAAGAGCGGCCGTCCGCTGGAGGCGGAGTTGGCCAGGATGGGCTACGTCCTGGAACCGGCCCAGCCGGCAGAAATGATCTTCGCTGACGGTACCGATCTCACCTTGCCTACTGACCGCGGCGGTCAGTACGACACCCTGGCTGCGGCGTACGGCGACTCAGTCGCCGAGCGTTGGCGAGCTCTGCTCGACCGGCTCGACAAGGTATGGCAAACCCTGCGTGGGCTCGGCCTCGAGGCCGAGCTGCGCAGCGCTCGACAGCTGAACAGGAGCGTCAAGCGCAACCTGTTCGGCCACCGCATGACGCTGGCCGACCTCGCGAGCTCGATCAACCATGATCATCTCGGCGCCGTGATTCGCAGCATCGGCTACCGGTCCGGCTCGGTGCCCGAGCAAACTCCAGCCTTCGCGGCAGTGGAGCTGTCGATGCAGCGCACCTTCGGCCGCTGGCAGGTGCAGCCGCTCAACCCCGGCTCCAAGCTGGATGTGGGCCGGTCCTCGGTCCTGGTCGAAGCCCTCGCGGCCCGCCTCGAGCTGCGCAAGGTACGCATCCACCTCGGCTGCCCGGTCGAGCGCATCCAACTTCGCAATGGGCACGTCACCGCAGTTGCGACCAGCGAAGGCGACCGCCCCGCCTCTGCAGTCATTGCTACCGGCGACCCATGGCAGACCTTCCACGACCTGCTTTCGACAGCCCCGGCTCGGCGGACCAGAGGCCAGCTGCGTGGCCTGAGCCCCGCCGCAGCTCCGACCATCACCCACCAGGAGGTACCGACACCCACTGCGTTGCTCCGCGAGAGAGTCGCACTGAGCGAGGTCGGCGTCCCGACCGTCAGCTACCTCCGCCAGCTGGCCGACAACGGGCTGCGAACGACTCACGATTTCAACCACACGCTCCCCAGACCTTCGTACGGAGTGGCCTGGAACGGCTTCGAAAGCTGGCTGCGCCGCCCCTCGGTGACAACCGAGGTCCCGGGCCTCTACACCGCAAGCCCGTCATCCCCGGCAGGCGCCGGGCCGTCCCAGGTCGTGCTCTCCGCGGCTCTCGCCGCCTATAGCTGCCACGAATACCTCAGGGCCGGGGCCTGATCGCGGCGACTTTGGGGGACCCGGACAACTTCCGTATACTCAGATGTTTGTTCTTCCGGGTAAGGATCATCCTTCTTGACACACGCGCAGAGCGAAACGAGTTCCGACAGCGTGCCCGACGCATCTCCAGCTGCTAGCGCGCTGGAGCGCGAGTTGGCCGCCGAACAGGCTCACGTTGATCTCGTCTACGCACGGCTCGCCGAGGCGACCCGCTCCGCACAGCAGGTTGCGCGGGAGGGCCTCTCCCTCTATCAGTCGGACCGCAACTCCTACGTTCGTGAGGAGGACGGGACTGGCCTGTACGAGCGCGACGTCTTTGCTTTCCAGGCCGCTCGGCGGCTGGCCGTGCTCGATGCCGAGCAGGAAGGCTTGGTCTTCGGCCGACTGGATCGCACCGACGGTGAAGTCCGCTACGTCGGCCGGATCGGCGTGCGCGACGCCGATTACGAACCACTGGTAATCGACTGGCGGGCACCTGCGGCCGAGCCCTTCTACCGAGCCACTCCCAGCGATCCCATGCACGTGATCCGCCGCCGGGTGCTGCACTGCCGTGGCCACCGCGTGGTGGGGATCGAAGACGATCTCCTCGATGGTGAGAACGCGGATCGGGATCTCGTGGTGATCGGCGAAGGAGCGCTACTGGCGGCACTCACCCGCGCCCGCGATCACACGATGCGGGACATCGTCGCTACCATTCAGGCCGAGCAGGATGAGGCGATCCGCGCCCCGTACCAGGGTTTCACCATGATCAGCGGCGGACCGGGGACCGGAAAGACGGTGGTGGCGCTGCATCGTGCCGCCTACCTGCTCTACTCCAATCGGCGCCGCTTCGAGTCCGGCGGGGTCCTGGTGGTGGGTCCGAGCCGGGTCTTCATGAACTACATCGCGCGAGTGCTGCCCTCACTTGGTGAGGACTCGGTCACCTTGCGCTCCATCGGCGCTGTGGCCTCCGACGTCGTCCGGATCACCGGTGATCGCGTCGATCCGCCACAGGCGGCGGCGATCAAGGGCAGTCTCCGCATGGTGAAGGTACTGCGCCGCTTGGTCCATGAGCCACTGCAGGAGGTGCCGCTCGAACTACGCATCATCGTGGACGGCACCGCATTGGTGCTGCCAGCGGTCACATTGGCCCGGATCCGTTCTCACGTGCTCGCGCATCACAAGCTCAACAGCGGCCGGGAAGCAGCCGAAAAAGAGTTGCTTGCCGCACTATGGCGGGTCCGGCATCCCGACTCCGAGGACAGCGCTGATCATGATCATGGACGTGAGGAGTTCGAGGACCGCGTTTCCGAGCTCGCCTCGTTCAAGATGTTCTGCAACGCGTGGTGGCCGGCAGTCAGCGCACCCGCTGCGCTCACCCGGCTAGCCGATAAGGAACTGACCAAACGAGTTGCGACGCCGATACTGTCTGACCAGGAGTGCGAGCTGCTCAATGCCAGCTATCACGGTGCGCCGGACTGGACGGCCGCGGACGGCGCCCTGCTCGATGAACTGGTCCATCTGCTCGGCCCGCTCCCCCCGCCAGAGGAGCAGGAACTGCCCGGGTTTCCCGATCTTGACTCGGGAATGGAAGAGGTCTTCACCACAGCCGATGTGCTGGCCCCACCGGCGCGAGAGGTCGATCCATTCGAGCTGCCGCACGAGACTTACGCCCACCTCCTCGTGGACGAAGCGCAGGACGTCAGCCCGATGCAGTGGCGCATGCTACGCCGACGTGGCGCCAGCGCTAGTTGGACCATCGTGGGTGATCCGGCCCAGAGCTCCTGGAGCGACACCGCGGAGGCAAACCGAGCGATCGAGGAGATCATCGGGACTGCGCCAGTGCGGCATTTCCGACTGAGCACCAACTATCGCAGCCCATCAGAGGTCTTCGACTTGGCCGCGAAGATCGTCGTCGCAGACTTCCCCGACGCCGATCTTCCCACCGCGGTGCGTTCAACCGGCCATCAGCCGCGCCTCCTGGTGCCGACAGACGCCGCTCCGGAGCACCCCACCATCGATCACGCCATGATCAACATCGTACGGACGCTGCTCGCCGAAGTGAGGGGTACCGTCGGCGTCATCTGCCCAGCATCAACCAAGGACGGGCTGTCGGCCAAGCTCGAACAGGCCAGCCTGGCGGGCACCGAGCGGATTGCAGTCGTGACACCGGTAGAGGCGAAAGGCCTCGAGTACGACGGGGTGCTGGTGATCACGCCTGATGACATAGTGGCCGAATCACCGGGCGGCGTACGAGCCCTCTATGTCGCGCTCACCAGGTCAACCCAGCGGCTGGTCACGCTCGACGCCGCACTTGATGCAGGTTGGCGTAAATCTCTCGCGTAGCGCGGGACCTGTTCTGGGTGAAGAAATGCAGTCCGGGCGCACCGCGGCTCAACAGCTCCTCTGCCAACTCGGTACCGATCATGATCCCCACCCGCCGAACTTTGTTATCGTCATCAGCCACCTCGTTGATCCGGTCTGTCACCGAGCGGGGCAACGCGGCCCCAGACAGTTCGGCGAAGCGCGTCACCTGGCGGACATTGGTAATCGGCATGATGCCCGGAATGATCGGAATGTCGCAGCCGAGCGACCGGACCCTGGCGACGAGGGCGAAGTAGTCATCGGCAGTGAAAAACAGCTGGGTGATCGCGAAGCTGGCCCCGGCCCGTGCCTTCGCAGCCAACACCTGGGCGTCAAGATCGAAGTCATTCCGCTCCGGGTGCGCGTCGGGAAAGGCAGCGACGCCGACGCAGAAATTGCCGAGCTCGCGCACCATTGCCACCAGCTCCGTCGCATTCTGCAACCCTTCAGGATGAGCTTCCCAGGGCACCCGGGGCCCTCCCGGCATGTCGCCGCGGATCGCGAGCACATGGTGAACACCGGCCGCGGCATAGGCGCCGATCACCCGTCGCAATTGATCACGACTTTGGCTTGCGCAGGTCAGATGCGCCATCGCCCGGAGTGTGGTGTGCTGCGAGATCGCCTCGGTAGCTGTGATGGTGCGCTCCCGAGTGGACCCACTGGCACCGTAGGTGACGGATACGAAATCAGGGCCGAGCGACTCCAATTCGCGCACTGCTTGCCAGAGCTGACGCTGCTGGATTTCATCCTTCGGCGGAAAAAATTCAAAGGAGAACAAGGGTCGGTCGCCAGCCGCCAGCATATCCGCGATGCTCGGCGTACGCGGGCGCCACAGACGATCGCGGCCGGGCATGCGAACACCCTAAGGACGGGACCCCTTGCGGCCTCCGTAGGCTCAGCATGTGGTCAACAACCCGGTTGTCAAGGGCGCCGACGCGGTGATGGATCCGCAGGCACCACTCTCACAGGCGTTTCGAGAAGCGGTGTCAGCCGAGATCAGCGCCTTCCTGAACGAGCAGGCAGCAGTGCTCGATTCCATGGGCCCCGAGCTTGTGCCGGTGCACCTCATGGCCAGCCAACTGTTGTGCGGAGGCAAGCGGATGCGGCCGGCTTTTTGCCTCTGGGGCTATGTCGCTGCTGCCGGAATCCCTTCAGACGACGAGCTCAAGCCCCTGCTCACTGCAGCGGGAAGCCTCGACGTCCTCCACGTAAGCGCTCTGATACACGACGATCTGATGGACTCCTCTGACCTGCGCCGGGGGCGCCCCGCCGCGCATCGGCAATTCGAGGCCCTGCATGCCAACGCAGGCTGGCTTGGTGACTCAGCTGCCTTCGGCAGAGCCGGTGCCATCTTGCTCGGAGACCTGCTCGTCATGTGGTCGGCACAGATGTTGCACGGCGGCGGTGTGGACCAGTCCACTCTGGAGCGAGCCCTGCCGATCGTCGAGGCGATGCGCACTGAGGTCACCTGCGGGCAATACCTCGACATAGTGGCGCAGGCTCACCCGCTGCGGAAGCGGGCACCGGCGATCGGGTCGCTGCGACCCACCATCGAGCTGGCACTGGACGACGCCAGCCGAGTCGTGGAGTACAAGGCTGCGCGGTACACAGTGCAGCGGCCATGCCAGATTGGCGCCGCGCTCGGCGGCGGTGACGACGAGCTGTACTTCGCCCTCGGCGCGTACGGCTCACCGCTGGGCCGGGCCTTCCAGTTCCGCGATGATCTGCTGGGCGTCTTCGGAGATCCGAAGGTCACCGGCAAGCCTGCCGGAGATGATCTTCGCGAGGGTAAGCGTACGGTGCTGGTCGCCCATGCCTACGCACATGCCGGCGACGCCGGCCAGAAGCTCCTGCTGCAACGGCTTGGCGACCCTGCGCTGGACGAAACCGGGATCGGTGAGCTGCAGCAGGTGATTGTCGAGTCGGGCGCCCGCGACGCAGTGGAGTCGATGATCAACGAGAACTACGAGCGCGCCCTCAAGTCGTTGCACGATACCGAGATCACCTCCGAAGGCCGAACCGGCCTGACGGCATTGGCCGATGCGGCCGTGCGGCGTGAGTTCTAGTGGTTCCTTCTTGAACTTCTCGCGGTTCACGCCCTCGAGGCCGGTTCCGACAACGCCTGGAAGGTATATCGCTCCATCGCCGGATCAGCGTTCCAGGCGGCGCGAAGCCTGCTACTGAGCCGCTGCGCCGCGTCCTGGGGATCGGAGGCCTGGGTGATGGCGCGTACGACGCAAACCCGCCGCGCTCCAGCCTCGATCACTTCGTCGAGGTTGTCCAGCGAGATCCCACCAATGGCGAACCACGGCTTCGACTTGATCCTTCCGACTCGAGCTTTCCGGGCGGCATAGCGGACCAGGTCCAGGCCAACCGGCTCGTAGTCCGGTTTGGAAGAAGTGGCGTAAACAGGTCCCACACAGAAATAGTCGATGTTCGGGTCTTTGATCGCCTTGTCTGCCTGGCGCGGCGCATGCGTGGACCGGCCGATGAGTGCCCAGCGATGCAGGTGCCGGCGGGCGCGGGCAGCCGAGCCGTCGGCCTGGCCGAGATGCAACATGTCGGCCTGGAATCGTCCGGCGAGCTCAGGGGAATCGTTGACACAGACGATGCCTTGGTACGGTCCGGCGACCTGTCGGGCAATTTCCAAAGCCGCCAGCGCTGCCTCAGGCTTCATGTCTTTCTCGCGGATCTGGACGATATCGACACCGCCGGCGAATACCGCGTGCAGGAAGCTCTCGAGATCGCCTTGCTTATGTCGTGCGTCCGTGCACAGGTAGAGCCGGGCGAGGCGGAGGCGGGCCTCCAGACCCATCAGCACAGTCACACAGCCACGATAGTGGCCAGCCTGCGGACGACTGGGCGAGCTACGCCGCTGTCAGCGAATGGCCTTGGCGTTCTCCGGCTCGAAGTCGTGCAGGTGCGCAAAACTGACGGGCTGCGGTTCACCCGCCGCTGATCCAGCCGCCCAATCGGCAAGCAGTTGACGGTTGTCGATCTCCTCCGCCTCACGGTCCAGCACATCGAGGAGGTATTCCTGCAAGGATTCCCCACGTGCCTTCCCCTCGGCCGACAACGTACGACGGTTGGCCTCTGAGACGCCGCGAACCTGGATGGCAACCACGAGCGCATCCTGCCATTCTCGGCCGCGGCCGGTCAGTCGTCTCAAACTGGCGATCGAACAGCCCGCGCTGACCCAGCGCTGCGCCGCTACCCAAGCGCGGCGAACTCCCGGAACCGCTGCGCCGCCTCACGAGATATAGCCCTTCCGTGGCCGAAGACGGCCGACTCGAAACTGAGGTCCCCAAGCCGTGCAATGCTTGCCAGCTCGGCCGCCCGGTCCTCGGTCACCATCCGCGGCGAACGGCGGATCCGCCCGCTGCGCCGACCACCGGCAGCATCACCGGCAAAGAGCACGCCGCCGTCGCGATCAAGGAGAAAGGACATGTGCCCACGGGTGTGGCCGGGGGTATGGATCGCCGTGAAACCTGACACCGATATCGGGCCGTCCGCGGTCAGCGCCTCGTCTACGGGAACGTGCTCCGGCGGCGGCATGATGGCTGCTACAACACGCATGAAGCCCGTCGCGGGACGGGCTTTCACGACACCGGTTATCAGCGGCGCATCCATCGCATGAGCAACCACGCGCGCCCCGGACCGGCGACGCAGCTCGGCCACGCCGCCGATGTGATCGGGATGCCAGTGTGTCAGCAGGATCGTGTGGACCTCGCCGATCGATCGGCGTGCGGCCTCGACGGCACGCGCCACTTTCTCGGCCCGCCCGGGGATGCCGGTGTCCACCAGCACTACGCCGTCATCGACGACCACGGCGTAGGCGTTCACGTACCCGATCGGAATTTCAATCACGCCGTCGACGACTTCGCGCATGTCGTCATCCTTCTACAGAGCTGCTCGCGCAAGGTCGATTGCTCGCTCCGCTCGCGAGGATCGCGCTTTGGAGCCGCTGCCTTCCTCTCTCACTCGCAGACGAAAAGCGTGTCTGCTCGTTCGTTTCGTCCAGGACAGCGGCGCGCGATCCTGGCGCCGGCGCGCGATCCTGGCGCGGAACCCGCCGACTTCGTCGTCGCTCGCACCGGATGGCGTCAAACTGGCGATCGAGTGTCCAGCTCCTGCCGGACCAGCGGAGCAACCTCGGTTCCGAAGAGCTCGATCGAGCGCATGGTTTTTACATGATCAACATGGGAGACGTGCAGCTCGAAACGATCGATATGCATCAGCTCATGCAACCGGATGATCTTGTCGGCCACGATCTCGGGCCGACCGAAGAACAGGGCGCCTTCGGGTCCGATCAGATCTTCGACGGCCGCATCCGACATCGGGGACCAGCCACGTTCCTTGCCGATCTTGGCGAACGTCTGCCGATACGCCGGCAGGAACTCCGCTCGTGCTGCGCGCTCGTCGGTGAAGACATAGCCGTGGCTGTGAATCGCCAGTGGCGTATTCGGATCATGATTCCCGTACGCGAGGGCCTTGCGGTAGAGATCGACGAGCGGGCTAAACGCTGCCGGCCTGCCACCGATGATCGCCAGCGCCATCGGAAGGCCGAGCGTACCTGCCCGGACGACTGAGTTCGGTGTGCCGCCCACGGCAACCCAGATCGGCAGCGGGCGGCCTTCCTGACGGGGATACACCTGGACGTTGTCCAGGGGTGCCCGGAACTTGCCGTGCCAGGTCACCGGCTGATCTTCACGCAACTTCAGCAGCAGCTCGAGCTTCTCGGCAAAGAGTTCGTCATAGTCGGCCAGTGAGTAGCCAAACAAGGGGAATGACTCGGTGAACGAACCCCGGCCGACCATCAGCTCCGCGCGTCGACCCGACAAGAGGTCGAGTGTGACGAAGTTCTGGAAGACCCGGACCGGATCGGCCGAGCTGAGCACGATAACCGCGCTGGACAGTTTGATCGTTTTCGTGCTTCCAGCAATGGTGGCAAGAACGATCTCCGGAGCTGATGCGGCCATGTCCGGTCGGTGGTGCTCACCTACGCCAAAGACCTCCAGGCCCAGCTCGTCAGCCAGCTTGGCCTCTGCAACGACCTGCCGCAGTCGCTCGCCGGGGGAGGAGTTTGGTTCAGTGATCTCGGCAAATGTGGTGAGTCCGAGTTCCATGCCGCCTGCTACCTCCAAACGAATACCCCAACACAGTAAGTGGTGAGTTGCTGTGCGATGAGCAGAGGACCACGGGCCAAGCCCACGGCGAGCGGCCGCGCAGTTGTCACAAAGGAGGCTTGGCTGAGGCAACACTAAACTGTTCCGGTGAGCATGCCGGACGAATCGACTAGTGTCCTGCGCCGGGAAACCGGTGCATCTGCGGGTCGATCAAGTGGATGCCTCGCAAGGCCCACGGAGGCATACCGGGTCGTCTACCGACCGAGGAGCACGCCGCGAGGCGCCGCATGGACGGCGCACTACGGTGGCGAATTCCCGGCTCAGGACACTATCTGATGCCAGAGGAACCGACTGGCCGCGGCGCGCCTCGGCCGTCGCAGTACGAGGTCACTTCTAGACTCGCCCCCGAGGCCAAGACGGCCATCTTCCCCACCGTGTTCGGAGCAAATGTGACAATGACGGCCGTTGGCGACCCCTTGGTGGGTCGACTTTTGGACGGTCGCTATCAGATCACCCAGCGGTTGGCCCGTGGCGGGATGGCCACCGTCTACCGGGCCGTCGACATGCGCCTGACTCGTACCGTGGCGGTCAAGGTGATGCATGTGGGACTTGGTGATGAAGCCGAGTTTGCGCGCAAATTCGATCGTGAAGCGCGAGCGGCTGCCCGGCTGTCCCACCCGAATGTGGTGTCGGTTTTCGACCAGGGTCAAGACCTCGAGGGCCCGAACAGCCGTCCGTACATCGTGATGGAGTACGTGGAGGGCCAGACGCTGCGCGACGTACTCAATCGGGAAGCGCCGCTGCCGCCTGCCAGGGCGCTGGAGCTCATGGAACCGGTGCTCGCCGCCCTTGCCACTGCCCACGACGCCGGATTGGTTCACCGCGACGTGAAGCCGGAGAACGTGTTGATCAGCGACCGCGGCCGGATCAAGGTGGCCGACTTCGGGCTCGCCAAGGCGGTCTCCTCGCAGAGCTCAACCGCCACCCAAGGCCTCTTGATCGGGACGGTTTCCTACGTCCCTCCGGAGCTGGTGGTGGCCGGTCGGGCGGACGCACGATCGGACGTGTACAGCGCCGGCGTCGTGCTCTTCGAGCTGCTGACCGGACGCAAGCCACATACTGGCGACACCCCCATCCAGATTGCGTACGCCCACGTACATCGCGACGTGCCTCCGCCATCGATTGGCCCGACCGGGGGCCGGATTCCGCCCTATCTGGATGCTCTGGTCACCCGGGCGACGGCTCGCGACGCGAACCGCCGGCAGCCCGACGCCAAAGTCTTGCTGGCTCAGGTACGGCGCGCTCGGATAGCCCTCCAGCAAGGTCTGGCCGATGACCCTGAGCTCACTCGTGAGCTACGCGCCGAACCCAGGCAGGGAGCCGGCTCGCCGAGGCGGCGCGACCGCGCAGACTACGAAGTGACCCAGATGGTGCCGACTCCAATGCCGGCCCCTCAAGCCCAGGCTCGCCCGATGGCCACGCCGCGTACCGTGCTCGACGCACCGCCGCCTGCCGTTCACAGACCGCCATATCCGCCCATCGCGGAGCGTTTGGCCGCAAGCGAGCGGGAGCGCCGGGCCCGGAAACGGCGCCGGGGCTGGCTGGCCTTCTTGCTCGTGGTGATGATCTCGGCTTCCGCCGCCCTGGCGGGCTGGTACCTGACGGAGGGCCGCTTCACGACCGCGCCGGTCCTTGATTCTCTCAGCAGAGCTGAGGCCCAGCGAGTGGCGGCGAAGGTGGGTCTCTCCATTGACTTCTCCGAGGCCTACAGTGAAACGGTCGCGCGGGGCATGGTGATCACTACCAAGCCCGGACCTGGGACCAAGATCCTGCGGGGCGGCAAGATCGAAGCTGCGGTGTCCAAGGGCCCCGAGCGTTATCCCATGCCGCCTGTCGTCGGTCTGTCCCAGGCTGCGGCTGAGGCCGCGATCAAGAACGCCAAGCTGGCTGTGGGCAAGGTCGTTGATGGTTACAGCGACCAGGTCGCCGCCGGTACCGTGCTCCGTGCGTCGGAGAAACAGGGCGCCCGCCTCAAGAAGGGCGCTGCGATCACTCTCGTAGTCTGCGCCGGGCCGAAGCCAGTCTCGATCACCAACTACCAAGGCACCCCTTACGATGCGGCAGCCGCGGCCCTCAGGGCAGCGGGCTTCCAGGTCGCCGAGCGAAGCGGATACTCCACCAAGGTCGGCAAGGACCTCGTGCTGCGGCAGGATCCACATTCTGGTCACGCGGCTAGAGGGAAGACCATCACTCTCACTCGATCGCTGGGACCGCGGCTGATCACGGTGCCCGATGTTCAGCGGATGACGCTTCCGGTAGCACGCAAGGCCGTGCGGGAGGCCGGCTTCAAGATTCAGGTGCAGCCGGTCGGCGTCAATCGAGCCGGACTCGGCTACGTGGTCAACACGAATCCCGGCGGCGGCGCTATCGCGGCCAAGGGCTCGACGGTCACCTTGTACGTGGTCTGAGCTCCACAAGCCGACGCGTCCGACTCCAGCAGAAGTGCTGGCAAACGCCCCCCCCCCAGCCGGAGCGGTGAATCGTCAGCAGTTCGTGCATTGGTCCCGTGGCGCAAAGAACCCCGGATGGGCCTTCGTGGACGAAGGGCAGACAAGGTGCGGACAGCTGACACCCTCGACCCGATCGGGCGGCCGATCTTCCAGTACTTGGCTGACGGAACTCCAAGAAGAGCTTGGGCGAGCGTGGCTTAGGCTGGGTCGGTGCTGGTTGCCAGGTCCCACACGCGCCTAGCATTCCTGGCACTACTGGCTATGGCCGCTGTCTGGGGCTCGACCTTCCTTCTGATCAAGGACCTGGTGACCCGTGTTCCGGTCGCCGACCTCCTCGC
>JAJTCL010000462.1 GCA_021323255.1 Propionibacteriaceae bacterium
TGCCTGAGGCGTCCACTGCTGGCCGTCCCACCAACGCATCGCGCCCTGGCTGTCCTGGTAATAACCGGGGGCAATCTTCAATCCAGCCATGTCAGCCCCGCCCACAACACCAACAGCGCGGAGCTTCGAGCCGACCCTGCGACTGCGAGAAGCCGCCCACGGACAGCAGGACCACCTTGAGGTCGTTGCTCATATCCCTCCCGCCTTGTGTCGTGGCAGTGCCGTCGCACTCTCGGCGATGATCCTCACGATCGCCGCCGCCTCAGCAGGGTAATGCGTCGCGGCGGCAGTTGTGGGGCGTAGCGGCCAATGCACCAGTACGGCTTGCGGCATGCCGTCGGGTTCGATCAAGATCAACGGTGATCATGTCGCCGGAGCGGGTGATAGGTCCGCTGGCGAGCATGGGTACTGAATATTCAGCCTGGCGGTTCTCAGCCTGGCGGTTCTCGGCATCGTGTTCTGCCGGGCGGATACAGATGAGCGCTATGAGGACGGACTCATGGGTAAGAACACAATGACGCACCAGCGCCCACAAAGCGCGTAAGCGTGTGCACCGAGAGCGTAAAGACCATGTGTTGCTGCACGAGCGCCGAAGGGCACTGACGGAGCTGAGATCAGACCAAAGTCAGGACCAGCTCACCATGGCTAGCGCCTTGCATATCGACCAGATGCTGGAGGAAAGGTGATGAAGCGAAATGTCGTCACCCGCGAAACAGCCAAGAGGCTCAAGGCGGCGGGGTTCCCGGGGGTGTCGATGTGGCATTACTCCGAGGGCATGATCCCTCCAGATGAGCTGTTTTTTACGCAATCCAGCGGTTTAACGCGGTTCGATCTCGTCGCTCCGACCGCTCAGGAAGTGGCTGACCAGTTGCCAGACTCCTGGTCTGTAGTCAACAGCAAAGTCACCTCGAACTATCACGCCGCGGCTGAAGGTCAACAAGGCCGAAAATTAGTGCGCCTTGCTTTGTAGGTTGCCTCTCAAGCCTCAAGGGTGTCGAACGCTGACAATCGACTGCCGCGCGAAGTAGTTTAAACACCGTCTCCCTGCGCGGCCCAGAGGTCCGGGCCGAACACTTCGTAGCGGATGTAGTGCGCCGGCACGCCTCGCTGCATAAGCTCTGCGCGAACATGGTGCATGAAGGCCAGCGGTCCGCAGGTGAAGACGTGGAGGTCATCAGGCAATGGAATGTCTGATAGGTCCATGTGGCCTTCCCGGGAGCTCATGTCGCCGGGGTCGACATGCTCGTACCAGGTGTAGGAGGTGAAGTTGTCCAGCTGATGCCCCATGCGCTGGACCGTCTGGCGGAGCGCATGATCTTGAGCGGTACGGTCGGCGTGGGCCACGATCACCGGGCGCCGCGGCTGCGTCCGGACTATGTGCTCCACAATCGGGAGCACGGTCGTGATGCCGGCGCCGGCACTGGCCAACAGCAGCGGGGAATCCGACGGCGTCAGGACGAGATCTCCGGCAGGTGCGCTCACATCCAAGATGTCGCCAGCCTTGGCTCGGTCATGCAGATAGGTGGAGACCCGACCGTTGGGTGCGCCGTTCTTGCCGAGCACCCGCCGAACCGTGATCTGGAGCCGCGTGCCCACCGCCGTCGAGGAGACGGTGTATTGCCGCGGCTGGCGATCACCATCGGGCAAGTCGACGAACACCGAAACGTATTGGCCCGGCGCGATCTCCGGTAGCGGACGGCCATCGGCAGGTTCCAACACCAGTGAGATGACATCAGCTGTTTCCTCGATCGTCTTGACGACCCGATACGGACGGGTGGGGTGAGCCGGATCGATGCTGGCATGCTGGTAAAGCCGCGCCTCCTCAGCGATCAACTCAACCGCAAACAGCCAATAGACCTCCTCCCAGGCCGCCGCCACGTCCGGAGTGACCGCCTCACCGAGGATCTGAGCCACCGCCTCGAGCAGGTGATGGCCGACGACGATGTACTGCTCTGCCCGGATCCCCAGCGACATGTGCTTGTACGCAATCCGTCGCATCACGTGGGCAAACGACGGCGCGTTCGGGTCGATCAGCTGAACGGCGTACGCGACCACCGAGCCGGCAAGCGCCTTGCTCTGCTCACCAGTAGCCTGGTTTCCCTGATTGAAAACTCGCAGCAACTCGGGGTGTGCCGCGAACATGTTCGCGTAAAACCGAGCGGTGATCTCATCGGCGTGCTGAGCCACGACCGGCGCCGTTGCCGATACGACGGCGTAGGAACTTGGCGACAGCAGGGTCGAGGGCGCGGTCTGTGACGGGAGAGTCATAGCGTCACTCCGGTGCGAGGAAGAGTGTGACACAGGGAACGTTACCGAGCCATCGACTGCACGGAAAGGACCCCTCGGGCCGTCACCTGAAGGAGGGATCCCCGACCGAGCCGCTGCATAGGAGGGAAGCAGTCCGGCCGGCCGGACGATCGTTACGCGGGTCGCCCAAGTCGCGGCGTCACGCGGAGTTCAGGATCTCCTTCACGGGACCCGCCCCCAGCAATCGTTCCGCTCGCTCGGGCGCCAGGCGCCCCGCGAATGCGTGAAGAGTTCCGACAGCCTTTACGTAGGCTTCCCCGGCGCCCCGATCGTCTCCGGTCCGGGCCAGCGCCTCGCTCAGGCTCCACCACGCCCGCCACAGCGTCGGGGGGTGAATCAGGCGTTCGGCCCCCGCCAGGGCGATGCGAAGCTCCGCTTCGGCCCGGTCGTACTCCTTCATCTGTAGGAGGGCTCTTCCCAGCACCAACCGGGCCGCCGTCTCATACTTTCGTCGTGACACGGCCGCGGCCTCCTTAATGGCCTTATGCGCCGCCGTAGCCGCGGCTTCGGCGTCGCCCTTGGCGAGGGCGATCTCTGCCGCCGCCTCGGCCAGCCTTCCCCGCATGAGCCACTGGTGCCATCCCTTCGACGCATCGGCCTGCTCGATCAGCCTGGGCATCCGTGAATGCGCCCGTCCGGGCTCGTACTCCAGCAAATCCAAGAACACCTGGTCGATCGCGGACTGGATCTCCGCCATCGCGAACCCGGCCTG
>JAJTCL010000463.1 GCA_021323255.1 Propionibacteriaceae bacterium
CTCCCTGACGGCCGACTTCAACTTCCCGCAGTGGCACTACTTCGGAAGAGGCTCCGGCGAACACCTCGACCACCACACGTACCGCGTAGACCGCCCGCGTAGTCAGCCAACCGAGTCGAGCGACGGAGAAGGCGGGCAGCGAACTCTCCCCGACCGCGCAGGACTCGGTCGGAGTAGTCAAAGCATGGAAAGGCGGCGCACGGAACGCCGCCGGTTCCGGAGCCGCCCACATCCGGTTATGCGGTCTCGGGCTCCTCGTACCTCAGGGCCCATTCGAGGATGAGGCGTTCGCGGGCAGGACCCCGAGAAGTGGAGTCGGCTCTGATCACGGACTTCACTGGAAGGTACGGCGCCAGACCCTTCGCCTACCGAAAGCGGGCCGGAGGGAGTGGGGGACTCAGCTGAGGGGCTTCGAAGCAAATGGTCAGTGCTCCGCTTTCCCCAGCCGTCGGCCGAGTCCACCATCCTTTATCGGCGAAGGTCAGCAGCCTTCCCAGATGTGATGACCGCTGCCTCCGCCCCGGCCCTGAGCGGGTGTGTTCAGCAGATGCTCGTCGAGCGGTCGATCAACAGGGCCGCCGTTTCCCCACATCGTCAGACGTGCTCGTCGGCCTCACCACGGGCGAGGTGCATGGGGACCAGGTCGCAGGCGCCTGGGTGCTTGCCGGTCCAGGACAACGCCGCGTTCGCCGCTGCGTTGCCGAGAACCGCGAAGGCCGGTCGCGCTGGAGGTCCAGCTCGGGCAGCGCGGGATCGGCTGCACCACTCCCGGCCGTACCATCCGCAGACCTGCGGCAAGGTGGAACGGTTCCATCAGACCCAGAAGAAATGGCTGCGGGAGTCAAGGCTGGCCGAAGGCCACCCGCAGCGCCCACGGCCTTGACACCGGCGAGGACGGCGCCACCATCACCAGCCGGGATGTCGGACACCCAGAAATGCAACGATGTCTCAAGACACCTGCTAACGGTGTCCCGAGACATCACAAGGTGGAGCCAAGGGGACTCGAACCCCAACCCCTTGCTTGCAAAGCCGCGAATAGTAGCGTCCAGTACCGCCAGGTTGCGCTTTTGTTGCCGCACTTTGCTGCTTCAGGTTCGCTACCGCTGAGACGCTGACAAGTCGGGGAGTGTCGCGGTCAGCCGGATAGGGCCTTCGCTCCAGCCACCATTCGGCCAGCAGCAGCGCCACAGTCCAGGACAACCAGCCGGTGATGCCTGCGGTGACCTGGACGAACCAGGTCTCATTGCCGGCGAATGTCGTGTTCTGTTGCGGCTGCAAGACAAGGAAGACGGCCACGGCCACGAACCGGTTGAGAATGATCGAGCAGGTCAGCGTGAAGCTTCGGATCATCCACCGTCTGTGCTCGACAAATCTGCCGCGCCGAGCCATCACGAATCCGGTGAGAGTTATGCCTAGCCATAGCAAGGCCATCATGACGCTGCTGACCTTGATAACTGGCCCGAACGGCGTGGTGGCCGCAAGAACCAGGCCGGCTAGTCCGCCGGGCAGCACTCCGGCTAAGACGTACGTCCGGCCGATCCGGCGATGAGCCGTTCGGTGATGGTTGCGGAACCAGGGCCAGATCTGGAATACGACGCAACCAAGCGCGATGGACCCACAGATGACGTGGAGAACCAGCAACGGGTAGTGCAGCGGGAAGTCCGATGGTGCTGGCACCCGCGACCGGCTGGGATCCAGGCTCAGATATGGCGGCAAGGAGAACGTCCCGAAGACAACGATCAGGAATGCCAGTGGCACTATCCAAGGCCGCCGCCACCAGCGGACTGGAGTCCCATTGGGTTGGCCTACAGTCTCTATTTCCTCATCTGCGTACGTCATACGCATCAGCGTACCATATACGCAGTTCTTAGGATGGCAACGTGGACGATGTGACTGCGGAGGTCGAACTGCCGGAAAGCCTGCGACGGCTCTGGAGTCGTGCCGGGCCAGCGAAAGAGCGCCGAACAAATCTCAGTCTGGAGCGAATCGTCAGTGCAGCAATCGAAATTGCCGACACCGAAGGCCTCGCCGCCTTATCCATGGCAAGGCTGGCCGACCGCCTTGGTAGCGCTCCCATGTCGTTGTATCGGCATGTTGTCAGTAAGGAGGAGCTCTACGACTTCATGATTGATGCCGCGGCGGGGGAGCTAGGCGCTACGGTGACGAACGACTGGCGAGCAGGGCTGACGGCGTGGATTGCCGATCTTATGGCGATTTATCGGCGGCATCCGTGGATCCTCCAGCTGCCCCTGACCAGGCCGCCCCTCGAGCCGGGCCAACTTGACTGGCTGGAGCGTGGATTACGTGTTCAGCAGGCCACGCCGTTGACCATGACGGAGAAGATGGGGATCGTGCTGACCCTGGTCGAGTACGCCAGAGGGCACGCCGCGATTGCTAACAGCCTAGAAGGTGCCGATGCGTCGTTTGGGCTGCCGCTGCCGTACGGTCAACTCCTCGCTCGGCTGGTTGACGAGAGCCGATTTCCAATGCTGACTGCTGCGGTAGATGCCGGGGTTTTTGAGCCTCCGCCAGCCGATCCTGAGACCGATCTTCAGGACGACTTACAATTTGGCCTTAATCTGATCTTGGATGGGGTGGCGGCCCTTATCCACAGCAAAGCCTGACCAACAGGGTCGCCTGATGATCCTGCCGCGCCCGAGCCCAAGGCGGCAGTTCGCGGTGCGTAACCCGGGCACGCCGCGCCGAGCACGCAGCACATGTTGGTGTCGTCGGGATCGCCACCGGACACATCAAGCACTCGGCACGACCGGTTGAGGCGAAACTGTCCCTCCCTGGTCGGTGCAAGGGCGGCGCAACGTGGCGAGGCGAACGCGCCGATGGCCGCATTCGCCAGGGCGTTCTCGACCGCGGTCTACGCCAAACCGCCCCATTGATCAGTTCGCACTCTGTCAGCCTCGCGGCTGGTAGGTAGAGATGATCACGCCTTTGGGCGTAACCACACTGTCGACCAGTTCGAAGTCTTCGCCCGGTCCGCGGTCATCGAAGAGGCGGCGACCCTGACCAAGCACTAGCGGGTGGATGAGTAGCACATACCGGTCAATGAGCTTCGCCGCAAACAACGATCTCACCAGCATCGCACTGCCAACGATGCCCAAGTCGGGGCCCGGTTCGG
>JAJTCL010000107.1 GCA_021323255.1 Propionibacteriaceae bacterium
AAGAGCCTTACGGTCACTGCAAGCAAATGGTCTCGCTCTGGCACTCCCGCGTCCTCACCCACGGCAGGTGAAAACAGCGGGCAAGGGAGCCTGCTCCGGCGTGCCTCCTTGTCAGTGTGGGAGGGCCTAGCGTCACCGGCATTCACACGGATCGGTTTGATACATACACGAGCACACAGACGACGACGCGAACAAGCGGAGTTCTGGCTGCCACGTGCTTATCGACTTTTGTCGTCAATGCCACCTCTGCTGTCAGCATCTTGCTTCCGGCCGTTAGCGACGACACCAAAATGTCAGTCACCACCCGATATCTCGCGAGCTCCTGGGAGGCCGCCCAACTTGGCGATGGCGGTTGGGAGAAGCCGATCTCACCCAATGTGGGGGATGCGACAGCTTGCCTTCGCCGGGTCGAATCAGACGGAGAGCGGTCCTGACGGCCGCATGCCCAAGTCGTACGAAAGGAAGCACAATGGCTGAATCAACCAGCGAGACCCCAGTCCTCGACCTCCTCGCAGACATGACAGCAAACTCGATGGCCGCATCGAGTCTCGATCCGGAAACACTCATGCTTGTTCGCATCGCTGCGCTCGTCGCGGTCGATGCCCCCTTGTTCTCTTATGTGATGAACCTTGAGGTGGCAAGCGAGCTCGATATCGACCCCGAGCGCATTCGTGGCGTGCTAGCCGCAGTCGCACCGATTGTCGGCACGCCGCGGGTCGCATCCGCTACCGGAAAGATCGTCGAGGCGCTCGCTGTCGAGATGGAGATCGCAGAGCTCGAGGAGCTAAGCGAGGAGGTAGCCGACGAGGAGGTAGACGACCAGGTCGACGACCAGGTAGAGGATGAGGTGGAGGACGACGAGGTAGCCGATGACGAGGTGGAGGACGACGAGGTGGAGGACGACGAGGTGGAGGACGACGAGGTAGAGGACGACGAGGTAGAGGACGAGAGGTAGAGGACGACGAGGTAGAGGATGTGGAAATGGATCGTGGCTGACAAAGCTAGACACTCGGTGTCGAATTGCTGGCGGGGATCGCGTCGCCGATGAGCTGAACCTCGTATGAGTGGGAATCCAGTGGCGGCAGCACTGTACGTATCCCCGGGCCAGCTCCCCCGGCCGAGCATGTGAGGCGTCTCGTGAATGACGCATATCACCGCTTCAGGGACAACAGCGGCGGCGAGTTGTCAAATATGTATCTCTCGCTGGCGGGCGTTGACCCTGACAGGTTCGGATTTGTGTCGAACACCAAGGCGAGGCAGGAATGGGACGCCATGGACATTGCCGCGCTTTCGCCGATCATCGCCGGTATATTTTCGTGGGGAGTTATCTCCGCGCGAGCTACCGCTATCTCAACGCCAATCTTCTTCGTCGCCACGGGGCTGCTACTCGCAGAGGCCTCAATCTGGTGCAGCTCGAGCCTAATTCCCATTCGACGAAGGTCATCGCCGAAGTGACGTTGTCAGCCCGTCTCGCAAGGCCCAAGACCAATCGCCCTAAACAGGCGAGGCCGGGTGGCAAGGACCCCGTACCGTCGAGCGCTAGACCGAGAGCCTGGGTCTGCGAGGGCGTGTCGATCATCGGCGCAACGTGCGGCAATAGCCGCAGGTAGTGACGCGGACGTCCCACGGATGCTTGGCCCCTTAACTATTCAACGACCCGCAGTCCATGGTCGGTATTGTTCAGTCGCCGAGCGCCGTCTGCGGTGACCGTGACGATGTCCTCGATCCGGACTCCGAACCTGCCCGCGAGATAGATTCCCGGCTCCACAGAGAAGCACATGCCCGGCACGAGTGGTTGCTCTTCACCCTCGACCATGTACGGCGGCTCGTGAGTGGTCACTCCGATTCCGTGGCCGGTGCGGTGAATGAACTGCTCGCCATAGCCTGCATCCGTGATGACCCTCCTGGCTGCTCGGTCGATCTCCTGACAACTCACACCAGGACGCACTGCTTCGACACCAGCCTGCTGGGCAAGCCGAACGATCTCGTGCACTTCGCGAATCTCCGAAGTCGGCTCCCCCACGCAGACCGTACGCGTAGTGTCCGACCCGTAGCCGTACCGGAGACCTCCGAAGTCCAACACAACCGCATCACCCGGCACGATCGTCCGATCCCCCGCCTCATGGTGCGGATTGGCCCCATTGGGACCAGACCCGACGACTGTGAAGTCGACCTGCTCGTGTCCGAACTCTCGCAACAAATCAGCAAGATCAGCAGCAACCTCGGTCTCGAGCCGGCCGGCGAAGCGCCGCTGCACGATCTCGCCGTAGGTCGAGTCCGCCGCCGCCCCAGCAGCTGCCAGCCGCATCAACTCGTTGTCGTCCTTGACCGCACGCATCATCGGCAGAGTCTCGGTAACCGATCGGTAGCTCGACTTCGGTAGCACTCGTTGCAGGCCCAGCAGATGCATCGCCCAGGCAGAGTCGGAGATGGCAAACTCACCGTCTTGCGGGAGTAACGGTCCGGCGACCTGATAGGGGTCGGTGCCGTCCTCCCAATCGATCAGCGACAAGCTGCCAGCGCCCTCGGCCGCTTCGGCGTCCGGCCGTTCGAGGACAGGGACCAGGAGGGTCGGCTCTGTGTCCGGGCAGAGCACCAGCATCGTCAGCCGCTCAGTGATCGCGGTAGGACGGTACCCGGTGAGCCAGACCAGGCCAGGTCCGGACCGGGGGTAACAATGACTCCGGCGAGGCCCTTCTCTGCAGCGGAGCTCGCGACCCGACTCATTCTCGCAGCGAAGTCGTCCTTGGTAAACGCTGCTGGTGTCGGAGGATTCGTCGTTGTCATGGCAGCCTCCTTATGACGCCACGCTAGACAGCACACCGATATGCACATCATCCGATGAGGGTGAACTCCTCGCGAGCGGCGTTGGGCACGGCTGGCGTCAGCCGCATATCCCCCATAAAGGGTGATGCCTCCGTCACCAGCGGGGTGTTTCACTCAGCCCATGTGCAGATGGATGGCCTATTCAGGAACCCCGATCCTCGCCGAAGAGCTGCTGTTGCGCCCGGCCCATTCGATCATCGACCAGAGCCTGCACTCCCGGATGGGCGCCACCACGACCAACGGTGACGGCTTCGGGATCGGCTGGTACGGAGAGGGCGCCGAACCTGCGGTATTCAAGAGCATTGAGCCGGCGTGGAATGACGTCAACCTGCGGGAGGTCGCTGGTCAGGTACGCACCCCGCTGCTCTTCGCCCACATTCGGGCGTCGACCGGCACGCCGGTGCAGCGCAGCAACTGCCACCCGTTCCGCCATGAGAATTGGTTGTGGATGCACAATGGCGCACTCCGCGAGTTCCACCACACCAAACGCGACCTGCTGATGGCAGTCGATCCGGCACTGTATCCCGACATCGAAGGATCGACGGACTCCGAGACGCTGTTCTTCTTGGCGCTCACCTTCGGCCTGACCGACGATCCGTTCGGCGCGGTCGCGCGGGCGATCGGTTTCGTAGAGAAGGTGGGCCGCGAGCATGGAGTGGAATTTCCCTTCCAGGGAACGGTTGCCACTAGCAACGGTGAGTCCATCTGGGCCTTCCGCTACTCGAGCGAAGGCAAGAGCCGATCGCTGTACTTCTCCACTAACGTTGCAACGCTGCGTCAGCTGCACCCCGAGGTAGAGATCCTCCACAGCTTGGGTGAGGAGACTCGATTAGTGGTCTCCGAACCGCTCGGTGACCTCCCCGGAGCCTGGAATGAGGTGCCCGAATCCGCTGCCGGCGTGGTCCGTCCCGGCACCGATGAGATGCAGTCCTTCAAGCCCATCGCCCCCTGAGGTCACCCGGGTCCGAAACCATGGCCAGGCGGATTCGATTCCCGATCAAGACGCCAAGATTGACCATTCGGCCGATGGAGCTTGGCGATGCCGAGGCGTTGCTCCCTGTCTACGGCGACCTTGAGACCATGCAGCATCTCAGCTCGGACCTGCCGGCTACGGTCGCTGAGGCCCGCGAATGGGTCCAGACCAAGATCGACCTCTTCGATCGAGATGATCAGTTGAGCTTGTGGACCGTGATCCATACCAACTCGGGACAGATCGTCGGTGATGTCGGCCTCCAGCACGAGGACTATGGGTCGGGTCCGGTGGTCGGCCTCGGTGGACGCGGCAATCGGCAGTTCTGGCGTCACGGCCTCGGGTTCGAGGCAGCCAGCGCGACCATTGCCGTCGGATTCGAGCAGCTAGATCTTCCCGCGATCGGAGCCGAAACCCGGCCGGAGAATGTTCCAGCCCAGGTCTTGCTCAGCAAGCTGGGCATGCAACCGGCCGGAACCAATGCCCGGGGCTGGCCGGTTTACTTGATCACTCGTGAGGATTGGCTGACACGGTCTTAGACGACCAGAGTTCTGGTCTCCCAGGTCCCGTCGCCGACAAGGGTGAGCTCGTTGGTATGCATCCTGTCGAGCGTGCCGCCATGTCCGACGCTGATCAGCGTGCAATCCGGCAGTTGCTCCCGCACTCGCTCATAAAGTGCGTGCTCCATGCCCTCGTCGAGCGCTGAGGTGGTCTCGTCGAGGAACACCAGCGACGGCCGCGCGATGAGGATGCGCCCGAATGCGAGCCGCTGCTGCTCACCAGGTGAGAGTGTCTTGGACCAGTCGGCCTCCAGGTCCAGCCGCTCGGCCAGTTGCCCGAGCTGGATCGACCGCAGCGTCTCGACGGCCACATCGTCGGCCAAGCTTTCGGCGGGAGCGGGGTAGGCCAGGGCAGTGCGCAAGCTCCCCAGCGGCAGATACGGCTGCTGCGCACAGAACAAGACCTGCTCGAGACCGGGCCGCGAGATCGTTCCTTCAACGTACGGCCACAAGCCCGCGAGAGTACGCAGCAGGGTGGTCTTGCCGCTGCCGGACGGGCCTTTCACCACCAGAGCCTGGCCGCCGGCGATGTCGAGATCCAGATCTGTCAGGATCGACCGGCCATCCGGGAGGCGTACGTCGAGGTCGCGAATGCCAAGTCCAGCTTCTCGCTCCTCGATGACCGGCGCCGGCAGGGCCCGCGCCTCTTCGTTGGCGTCAAGCAGTCCAGTGAGCCGGTTGAGCGATGCTCGGTAGCTGGCGAAGTCGTCGTAGGCAAGCCGGAAGAACGACAGGGCGCCCTCAACCTGCCCGAAAGCAGTGGCGGTCTGAGTAACATCGCCCAAAGTGATCTCTTGGCTGAAGAATCGCCGAGCCTGGATGACGATCGGGAACACCACAGCGATCTGGCTGATCACCAGGTTGAATCCTTGAAACTTGATGCTGCGGAACACGATCGCCCAGGTGTTGACGATCACTGCCGCGAAGCGTGCCATCAGCCCGGCGTTCTCCACCTGTTCGCCGCGGTAGAACGCAATGTTCTCGGAGTTGTCTCGGATCCGCACCAGGGCATACCGGTAGGAGGCCGTCAGAAGCTCGTTCAGGAAGTTCAGCCGGATCAGCGGCCTGCCGATCCGTATCGCAAAGACCGTTGCGATGATCACGTAGAGGTACGCGAGGAAGACCATGGCGCGCGGGATCTGGAGTCCGAAGACGGTGAGCGGGCCCGACAGAGACCAAAGAATGATGGTGAAGGAGACCAACGTCACAACAGAGGACACCGCTCCCAGGGCCAGGGACTGTGAGTCCGAGGTGTAGGAGGTGATGTCTTGTTGAATCCGCTGATCAGGGTTGTCGACGGCAGTCGTGACGAACCGACCCCGGTGATAAGCCGCACCACTCATCCAGTCACCGACCATCCGCTGGTTGAGCCAGAGCCGCCAGTGAATGATCTGTGCCTGGCCGATGTAGTACGTGATCAGCACCAATACCACGTTGATCGTCGCGAGAATTCCGAAGATCAGAATGAATCTCCAGAATGCCGGTGCGTCGAGCTCCTGCATCGCAGTGAACATGCCGTTGCCCTGGTAGGAAAGGACGACATCCAGTCGCACAGCGGCCACGGTCAGCAGCAGCAATAACGCAACAGTCAGGATCGGGCGCCAGCTCAGCCAGGTCCGGCCCCGGGGGATGAAGTACATGCCCGAGAGCCGCCAGAACTGTCTGCCCCAGCGGGTACGCCGGATCAGAAACCAACCCACCAGCACGAAGCCGACGAGTACGAAGAGAAAGACCCGTGCGATCCACAGCAGACTTGTCAACCACTCCCGCGACCAATCGATCTCCATCAATCCTCCAAGCTCTGGCCCCTACCGAAGTCGGCGCTTACGTTACGCCCGAAAGCACTCTCACGAGATATTCGCCTGCCGCGGGAGCCTGCGCCGATCAACCGAGCGCTTGCCGGCTATCCGATGCTCAGGCTGCACGTAGCCGGCGACGTTCACTGCGCCGCTCGACCAGCGAATAGAGCACCGGCACCAGAAGCAGGGTGAGCACCGTCGAGGAGACCAGGCCGCCAATCACCACGATCGCCAGCGGCCCGGAGATGAAGGCTCCGCCCCCGGTCAGTCCGATGGCCATAGGAATCAGTGCGAAGATCGTCGCGCAGGCCGTCATGATGATCGGCCGCAGCCGTAGGCGAGCCCCATCGATGATCGCGGTGTGCAGGTCCTGGCCGCGCCGGCGATACTGATTGATCAGGTCGATCAACACGATGGCGTTGGTCACCACGATTCCGATCAACATCAGCAGACCCACCATTGCGGGCACTCCGAGAGCAGTGTCGGTGATCAGCAGCCCGGCAACCGCGCCAGTGGCAGCGAAGGGGATGGAGACCATCAAGATCAGCGGCTGCAGCAGGCTGCGGAACGTCCCTACCATGATCATGAAGACAAGTGCAATAGCCACCAGCATGGCCAGGCCCAGTTGGTTGAATGCTTCCCGCTGATCATCAGCGGCGCCACCCAGGGTGGCAGTCACACCTGGCGGTAGATCGGTGATCGCGCCCAGCTTGCCTTGGATGGTCGCGGTGAGCGTGCCCAGGTCGGCGGCCTCCGGGGTCGCGGTGATCGTGACCGACGGAGTGCCCTCGATCTGTGTGACGGTCGTGGGTGCCAGCACCTCCTGCACCTTGGCGACATCCTTGACCTTGACCGGCTTGGCGCGTACGTCGGCCAGCGCCTCCTGCTCGTCTTGCAGCTCCTGCTGCTTCTCCCGCTGTTCCTCGGCCTCCCTGGCCTGTTCGTCGACGCTGTCCAGCTGCTCGTTGAGCTGATCGATGCTCTCATCGAGCTGCTCAATGCTCGCCTGGATCTGCTCGATGCCCTGCTCGGTTTGAGCCACAGCCGCTGTCTGCTGCGCGACTTGCTGTTGCCACTGTTGCTGGGCGAGCACATCGGCGGTAACCGGAACCGGCGGAGCCGACGGATTCGGCCGGGGCGGATTGGCCCTCAGCCTGGCGAGCTGTCTGCGACTGTCGGCCAGCTGGCGCCTTGTCTTGCTCAGCTCATCGAGTGTGTCGGAGCGATTGTTCTGAAGATTCCTGCGTTGCTCACGCAGCTCAGCCTTCTGATCGGCGGTTGCCTGCTCGGCCTGGCGCTGCTGCTCGTCGGCCAGAGCCTGCTGTTTGTCGGCCAGCTCGTCGGCGGCCTTGTCCTGAGCCTTCTGTTGCTGCAGCTGGCTGACCGGGAGCTCGAGGTTGCCGATATCGGTGGGAGTCGGTTCGTCCGCCTCCTGACTCCGGACGAAGATGTCGCGCTGCTCGCCCGACAGCGTGACCGAGCCCACCCGAGTACCGCGCAGAGCGCTGGAAACCGCCTGACCCACCTCACCTTGAGTGAAGCCGAGGGACGCGGCCTTTTTCTTGTCCACGCTCACCCGGAGCACCCTGCGCTGCTCCTCTAGATTGCTGCTCATGTCGGTCAGACCGGGAACGGTCTCCAGCTCTTGCTCGATCCGCGTGGCCCCGGTCTGCAGGTCTTTGGTGTTCTCGCTCGAGACGGTGACCGTCAGGTCGCTGGTGGTCCCCTCGTTGTTGGTCATGGTCACCGTGATGTCCCCAGCCGAGGCGTCGAGTTCGGCCATCTTCTGCTGGAGTTGCGGCCGGAGCGCATCGGCCCGGGCGCCGTCGACAAGCAAGACCGTGAACTCAGCGGTATTGGTGTTGCGAGGGGCGCCGGGGACAAGACTGCCGCCGATCGTTGTGAGATAGTTCTTCACCTGCGGGTCGGCGCGCAGCAGGTTTTCGACCTGCTCGGCTGCCGCGCTCGTGGTCGACAGCCTGGTCCCAGGCGGCAGCTCCTGCTGGATGGCGAGCGTAGTTTGATCGGTAACCGAGCCCAGGAAATCGGTCTTCAGCAAGGTGGCGGACCCCAGCGTTCCGAGGAAGACCACCAAGGCTAGGCCCAAGGTGATGAACGGATGCCCGAGGCCAAAGCGCAGTATCGGCAGGTAGCCGCGCTGGAGGCGGGTCACCTTGGTCTCTTCGGCCGTATGGCTCTCTGCTTCAACTGCCGTATCGGCCTCATCCACTGCGGTTTGGCTCGCTTGCTGCTCGCGGCGTACCCCACCCCCCAGGAGCCAGTACGCCAGCACCGGCACGATGGTCATCGACACCAGCAACGACGCACCCAGCGCTAGGGCCACGGTGATCGCAAACGGGCGGAAAAGCTCACCGACTACCCCGGACACGATGGCCACCGGAGCGAACACTATGACCGTGGTCAGAGTCGAGGCGGTGACCGCACCGGCCACCTCCTTGACAGAAGTGAGAATGTCGCCCGCCGTCAGAGTCTGATGCCCGGCGGCGCGACGCTTGATGTTCTCCACTACGACGATCGAATCGTCAACGACCCGACCGACCGCCACCGTGAGCGCAGCCAAGGTGAAGATGTTGAGCGAATATTCGCCGAGCTGAAGACCGATCATGGCGATCAGCACAGACAGCGGAATCGAGATCGCGGTGATCAAGGTGGCGCGAACCGAGAACAGAAAGGCCAAGATCACCAGAACCGCGAACGCGAGACCGAGCAGGCCCTCCACCGTGAGGTCGTGAATCGATTGCTCGATCAGCGGCGCTTGGTCGAAGATCGTGGTGATCGTGGTGTTGTTGCCAAGCTTCTGCTGGATGCTGGGAATCATGGCGTCCACCGTGTGCGAGATCTCCACCGCGTCGGCGTCGGTGTCCTTGAGAACGGCCAGGCTGAGTGCCGGCCGGCCATCAGCTCGGGCGACGGAGGTCGACTCGATCGAGTCCACCTTGACGTCGGCCACCTTTGACAGCGAGACGGGACCGTCCGGGGTCGGCACCTGCAAAGCTTGGAACTGCTTGACGGTGTTGGGGGAGGTGCCGACCTCCACAGCGAGCTCGAGGTTCTTGTCGAAGCTGCTGCCGGCGGGCGTGACGGTGGCTTGTCCCTGCACGGTCTGAGTGACTGCCTGCGCGGTGACGTCGTGTTTGCGCAGGTCCTTCGGTCGCAGCGTCACGAGAAGTTGAGTGGTGTTCTCCCCGGTCATGGTGACACTGCGTACGCCGTCGATTCCTGACAATTCCGGAATCGCCACATTCTCGACCTGACGACCCGCTTCGTCCAGCGAGGCGTCCGAGGCGACGGCCAGCAACAGCACGGGGATGTCGTCGGTGCTGCCGGTCAGGACTTCCGTCTCGACCTCCTCCGGCAGGGTCGGAACGACACCATCGACCCCGTTCCGGATGTCGGCGACCACCTTGTCAGGGTCGAGGCCGTACTCCCACTCGACGGTGATGGTGGCCATCCCGTTGGTTGACGTCGACTGGACCTTGGTAACCCCGGAGACGCCGCTCAGCGCGGTTTCCAGTGGTGTCGACACATCATCGGCGACGATTTGCGGTGAAACGCCTGAGTAGCTCGCGGTCACGATCGCGGTCGGCACCTGAATCGACGGCAGCAACTCCTGCTTGAGGTTGAGAGTTGCCAGTACGCCGAAAACGACGATGGCCAGCGTGGCGAGGCCGACAATCATCCGGTTGGCCAGGCTGAGCCGCGTCAGGGAGGTCATGTGCGGGCTCCCTTCCACGTCCTGCTTGGCCTCGTGCGCCATCCGCGACTCAGGATGGCAGCGATTTCCTTCGCGTTGAGCTTACAGTTAGCGCAACTTCAATAATCAAGCCGTTACGATCTATCTCCATACAACTCGATAGTCCGAACGACAGGCGAGGAAATGACCGGGACCGCCCGCGACGACGCGGCAGCTGCCAGCGAACAACAGGAGTTGATCAGCTGTCTAGAGCGCGTTCAGGACAGTTTCGAACGCCGTGCGTTGTCGACGATGGCAGAACCGCTGATCTCGACTCCGCTGACGATGCAGCAGCTCAAGGTGCTCACCATGATCGCGATCGATCCTGACCGGGCCACCGGTCACGAGCTGGCCGCACAGCTGCAGGTGTCCGTCGCCACGATGTCCGGCCTCGTCGATCGACTCGTGGAACACGGCATGGTGAGTCGAGAGGAGGATCCCAGCGACCGGCGAGTTCGTCGGCTCAGTGTGACTATGGAAGGTAGTGCGACCATCCGCAGTTTGCTGAGCTCGGCCGGCACTATGCCAACTCCGGTCCTCCGCCGGCTCGCCATCGAAGACCTCCGCGCCCTCGTTCAGGGCGTACTTGCGTTTGACCGTGCTGTCCGTGAGCTAGCCGCTGGCGACCCGGCTGACGCGCCACCATAGCGGGAGATGTCGGATCCTTAGCTCTCCGGCGCCTGCTTCAGTGGGGCCGCGCCACGGCCTTCTGCACCCTGGTCTCCGTACGCGGCGCTGAGCTCATCAACGCTGTCGGTCCCGACCGCCTCGGTCTGAAGGCTGGCTGCGTCGGGGATACCGGCACTCGAGGCGGCAGGAGCGGATGGCTCAACCGCCGGAGCCTGATTCTCGGCCTGCTTGAGAGCCTCCTGGGCCGACTCCAACCGAGCCATCAG
>JAJTCL010000464.1 GCA_021323255.1 Propionibacteriaceae bacterium
CAGAGTCAAGAGCCACCTAGCGAAGTACTACCGCAAGATGGACCGCACACCTCCTTGGGAAGACTGATCCGACTCGTTCCCGGCCAGCGGAGTCTCAGCAGGATGTGGTGACCGACAGGCCCGCGGCGCTGAGTCCACGCAGTGCCTCATTGACAGGCAACGGGCTCCATGGATGCCTGGCCCTGGGCAGTTGATCAAATACCCTTCCGTAGCGCCCCAACGTGCCAATGTCGTGGGGAAAGCGCTCAGCATCAAGACCATCGAAGTGCACGGCAGCACCATGCCGGTGGACCACCGACTGGAAATCCTGGGGCGTGGCGATCCCCGGTGAGGAGGTGCCGTGCTCGAACAAGAAAACGTTCACATCGCGATACGGCTCAGCTTTGCCGAGATATTCCTGCAGCGCCTGCAATGCGGGCTGCACTGCGAAGTGAATCCAGAACGGCACCGCCGCGGTGCAGATGGTCAGCCAGGGGTCGCCCAAGATGAAGCACGGTACGACGAGTCGATTTGTTGGCTCGCCGCGGGCGCGATACCAGTCGCGCATGACGGTCGCCACAGCGGCAGCCGGGGCTTGCGGCCCGACATAGCCGATCTCGGCATAGCGATAGCCGTGCTGATCACACCAGGTTCCAACGTCGTCTCGAAAATTCGGGTCGAGGCCCCACTCGGATTCGGTCGCTTCCACATCTGGCCCCGGCGTATGCGGTCGCGCCAAGTACTCCTCCGGCTGAGTCCCGCCACGGCCACCGGCCTGAAAGACATGTCGCGGGCCGACCTGGGTCACCGGCCAGGTGGAATTGTCATTGATCACGACCACGGTGCCGCCGGGGGCCAGGTGTTTCTGCACGAAGGCGGCGTACTCATCAGGCAACCGGCGCCACTTGACACGGAAGTAGCTCATGCGCTCCGCCATCAAGACGTCTTGCAACTGGTCGTGCATGTGGTGCAACACGATGTCGGGATTGCGGTCCAGCAGCGCTGGCGCGACTGAACGGCCAAACTCCAAGGCCTGATCTGGGCGGTCCGTGTCGCCGACCCGCGCGACTGGGACCAGCACTGTGTCGGGCAGCCAGGGCACCTGCATCGCTGCGCTGAGGTGGGTCAGCGCTCCGTTGCTGGATCCGAGCAATACGGCCGGATAACGCCGCTCCGGATAGCGATCGGCGAATGAAGCCGCAACGGCAGCAAGGTTCACATCACCCAGCCGCTTCGCATTGATCCCCTCCGAGGCCCCGATTCGGGTATAGACGCTACGCAACACCGACCAGGGCAGCCGACTGGCCGCGCGCACGGCGACACCGGCCAGGACCGAGCTGCCGAGATGAGGAAACGGCCGGCCATTGAGGGCAGCGACCGTGGCGGCGTGCAGCACGCTGGCTGAATCGAAGGACGCGACCACCTCGGTGGGGTCGAGATCACTCACCCAGCCAGCCTTGCAGGCCTATTTTTGCGGGCTCGCGCCCGGTCGGGCTCCACAGATCCTGTCTTCCTCCCGCGCTCACACGACAACCCGATACGCAGGCTCGGCCGTTGCCAGATGTCGTGCTCGCTTAGTCGTCCAGACAGGATCCGTCGCCCTCCCTACCCGACGCTCGCCCGCCCATTTTGCGGGCTCGCGCCCCGGTCGGGCTCCACAGATCCTGTTTCCTCCCGCGCTCACACCGCTCGTTCCCAAAGGTCGTGCTCGCTTGGCCCGCTGGTGCTCAGCCGATCAGCTCCTCGACAAACCGCAGGAACCTGGCCGAGTCGGCCTGCGGCCAGGAGTGGCTGACACCAGGCATGAGCACCAGTCGTGCGCCGTTGCTCTGCGCCAACGAGGCGGCGTAGGTGTGGGTGGTGAGCGGGTCGTACTCGGTGTGGATGATCGTCACCGCAGCCTGCACCTTCGGCAGGATATCTTCCAGGTGTAGCGCGATGGCAGACGCGAACCCGCGGAAGATCCGGGTGACTCCGGCGCGCGACCAGTCCGGAACGTGGCTGAGGTAGCCGGCTTTGTCGTGCGGATCGCCCCGCACGAACACCAAGGACTGCTTGATCATGGAACGGTACGCCGGATCGATGGTCGGGCTCACCAGCAGGAGGCGTTTCACCAGATCGGTAGACGCTGCCGCGACTGCGGCGGCCTGGGTGCCGACCGACAGACCGACCAGCACATCTACCGGAGCGCCTTCGCGATCAATGTCCGCCGCCAGGTTGTGGCCAT
The DNA here is from genome assembly GCA_021323255.1 of Propionibacteriaceae bacterium. Taxonomy (GTDB): domain Bacteria; phylum Actinomycetota; class Actinomycetes; order Propionibacteriales; family Propionibacteriaceae; genus Microlunatus. The sequence goes on from JAJTCL010000464.1 coordinate 2,207, forward strand.
AACGGTCAAGATCATGATCGACCGGAGGTTCGACGTAGGAGCGCACGGCTAGCCCGGGTACCACGATCACGCGTGCCAAGCCGGTTGAGCGCGTCACGTCCACCCCTTACCCGGTTGCGCGACCCTGGCTGCCCGAAGGGACGCGCCTCTCAAGCGCTCCCCGGAGACTTCCCGCCGGTCCGGCGCCGGAGGGTTGCTCCGTACACCGCCGCCTGCGTCCGCCGTTGCATGCCGAGCTTGGTGAGCAGGCCGGAGACATAGTTCTTTACGGTCTTCTCTGCCAGAAAGAGCCGTTCACCGATCTGCCGATTG
>JAJTCL010000465.1 GCA_021323255.1 Propionibacteriaceae bacterium
GGGCGAGACGGCAGCGTGCTGGAGATTCGGATGCTGCAGGCCCTGGTCCACCATGCTCAAGGTGACCTTGCCGAGGCGCTCGCCGCACTCGGCGGAAGCTTCGCCGCCACGCCAGAACCGGACAGCCACGTCCGGCTGTACCTGGACGAGGGCGCCGCGATGCTGGCTCTGCTGCAGGACGCTACCGATGCCTACCCGCAGGCCCGGCGACTCCTTGAACTCGCGACCACCTCCGTCGAGGTGGCGGTCGTGCCGCAGCAGAGCCTGGGCGAGGTATTGAGCCAACGCGAACTGGAGGTGCTGCGGCTTCTGGACAGCGAGCTCACCGGACCTGAGATCGCCCGCCAGCTTTACGTCACGCTGAACACACTGCGCACCCATACCAAGCGCATCTTCACCAAGCTCGGCGTGACCACCCGCGCCGCGGCGGTGCGCCGCGCCTACGAACGAGGGCTTCTCTAAGCCTTCCGTGTCACATCGTCATTCACATCATGTGGTGACGCGCAGTCACCCCGTTCCTTCCTAAGTTGCAGTCATCCCCGCGGCGACCGCCACGGACCAACTCGACAGGAAGCGGACATGACCATCACCCCCACCACCCTCATCCGGGCAGCAGGCGTCGCCGCCATCGCCGCCGGAGTGATCTTCATCGGCGTCCAGATCAACCACCCCCACTCCGACGTCACCAACGTCACGACAACCGAGTGGGCAGTACGCAACTCCCTGAAGGTGCTGATGGCCGCTCTGGCACTGGCCGGCATCACCGGCATGTACCTCCGCCAGGTGAGGCAGATCGGCGTGCTCGGCCTGCTCGGCTATCTCGTGTTCAGCACCGGCTACCTCCTCATTCTGAGCAGCGCGTACGTCGCCGGGTACGTCCTCCCCTCCCTGGCGGACACCGACCCCGGCTACGTCAACGATGTCCTCGCCGCGGCGACCAACGGCACCGCCCAAGGCGACATCGGCCTGCTGCAAACAGTCCTCCAGGTGCAGGGCATCGGCTTCATCGGCGGCAGCCTGATCTTCGGCATCGCGCTGTTCCGCGCCCGCGTGCTCGCCCGCTGGGCGGCTGCTCTCCTCGCCATCGGTGGCCTCGTCACCGTCGCGCTCTCGGTCCTGCCGGACGCCTTCTACCGGTTCCTGGCCTTCCCGAACGGCATCGCCATGGTCGCGCTGGGCTACTCGTTGTGGCGCTCGGCGCGTACGTACACCACGACGCTGCCGGCTCCGGCCCATAATTCGCGCGTGGTAAGCCAAGCGGGTGCCGAATGACCCAGCACACCGTCCCGGACACCCGACCGGCGCCGCAACGCCGGCCGGGTGTCCGGAAAGGATCAAGCTGGCGCGTCCCGTTGGCGCTGGTGGTCCTCAGCCTCATCCCGGTGGTCTCCGGATCGCTCCGGCTGATCGAGCTCGCCGGCGGCCCGCAGCTGATGCCCACCAACCCACGTATCGACGCTTCCCCGGCGCCCCTGATCGTGCACGTACTCGCCTCGGCCCTCTTCGCCTTCCTCGGCGCGTTCCAGTTCTCCGCTCGGCTGCGTGGCCGACACCTGAACTGGCACCGTAGGATCGGCCGGATCCTGGCCGCGGCCGGCCTGGCCGTCGCCGGCTCCGGGCTCTGGCTGACGCTGTTCTATACCGACGCACCGGGCGGGGACCTGCTGTGGGGCATCCGGCTCCTGGTCGGCTCGGTGATGGCCGCCAGCATCGTTCTCGGGTTCGCCGCGATCCGCCGCCGCGATATCCCGGCCCACCGTGCCTGGATGATCCGTGCCTACGCCCTCGCGGTCGGTGCCGGCACCCAGGCGTTCACCGAAGGCATTGGTGAAGCCCTTTTCGGCACCACAGACCTGAGCAAGGCTGTTTCTCTAGGGTCCGGCTGGCTGATCAATGCCGTTGTCGCCGAATGGGTTATCCGACGCCCCTCGGTCCGCCGGGCTGGACGCGCCCATTGGGCCGGGCGCCCCCGTACCCGCGCAGCATTGGCGGCGTTGTGATGAACCAACCTCCGGGGCCGCACGCGCCTGCCCACTACGAACTGCGGATCGAGGGGCACCTCGACGAGCACTGGTCGGCCTGGTTCGGCGGACTGACTCTCATCCGCGAACACGACGGCACCACTACCTTGCGTGGCGCAGTGACCGACCAGGCCGAGCTGCACGGCCTCCTCGCCAAGGTGCGCGACCTCGGCACCACCCTGATCTCGGTCAAGACCATCGACGCCCCCCCAAGTCGACGGCATGTCGGATGAGCTCAGGCCAGCGGCCTGGATTGCCGACGGTTTGTGGGCTCACAGCTACGGGTTGCGGTTGATCTCGTTCGCCAGTTCCGTAATCGCCTGCATCAGGGCATCCCCGTTGAGCAGTGCTGGGTCGTTATGGTCAGCGCCCTCTACCGCGACAAGGCGTATCGGCCCACGGGCGCGGGCGACCGACCGTCGGCTTTCCTCGGCAGGAACGATGGAGTCGTCTGTGCCATACACGACAGTGATCGGTACGGTGACGCGGCCTAGGTACTCGGCTACCGGGTAACGGTCTTTCAGCAGTGCCCGTACGGGCAGGAACGGGTAGTG
>JAJTCL010000108.1 GCA_021323255.1 Propionibacteriaceae bacterium
CGTTGGGGTCGGGATCGACGTCTGCGACGTCGATAGGTTCGCCGAGTCGATCGAACGCCGGCCCGGCCTCGTGCAGCGGATCTTCACCAGCGCCGAAGCAGAGCGCCCCATCGCGTCAAAGGCCGCCCGATTCGCTGCCAAGGAGGCATTGGCGAAGGCGTTGGGCGCGCCCGACGGTCTGTCGTGGCTGGATGCTGAGGTGCTGACCGACGATCATGGCAAGCCGTCGTTCAAGATCACCGGTACGGTCGCTGTCCGTGCCGCCGAACTGGGCATTTGTACCATTCACCTCAGCATGTCCCATGACGCTGGCATCGCGTCGGCCGTCGTAATCTGCGAAGCGTGATCATGCGGGCATACCGGGTCGACAACATCCGGCGGATCGAGGACCGGGCCATCGCCGTCGAGGGCGTCGACGCACTGATGCAGCGGGCCGCAGCCGCGGTCGCGGCCAGTGCGTCCAACCTGCTCCAGTCGAGGTGCGGCGGCCGCTATGGGCGCCATGTGATGATCATGGTTGGTGCGGGCAACAACGGCGGTGATGCGCTCTTTGCCGGCGTACGGCTGGCCGGGCGCGGAGTTCGCGTCACAGCCATTCGGTGCTTGGGCGCCCCTCACCCTGCGGGGCTGGCCGCGTTGCTCGCAGCAGGTGGCCGAGTGATCGACCTCGATGATCATTATGCGATCGATCCGATGCCATACCACCTGGTCATCGACGGGATCCTGGGCATCGGCGGCCGGCCAGGACTACCCGACCCGGTCGCCCGACTGGTGCGATCCGTGGCGGCCCGGGGCATCCCGACCATCGCAGTCGACCTTCCCTCCGGAGTTGCGGCCGACACCGGCGCGGTGCCGGGGGTTGCGGTACAAGCAACTGAGACGGTCACCTTTGGCGAGCGAAAGCCTTGTCACCTGCTGCAACCAGCGCTGAGCCGCTGCGGCTCGATCTCGCTGGTCGATATCGGACTGGGCACTGACCATGACGAGAGACCTGACTTGGTTGGCATAGACGAGGACGATCTGGCCCACGCCTGGCCGTACCCGACCGAACGCAGCGACAAGTACGCCCGCGGGGTGGTCGGTGTGGATACCGGCTCCGATCAGTACCCAGGTGCTGCTGTGATGTCGGTCTACGGCGCGGTTTACGGCGGCGCGGGTTACGTCCGATTTCTCGGCGCGGAGCGGCCGGCCGCGACCATCTCGGCTCAGTTGCCGAACGTGGTGTTCTCACCAGGACGGGTTCAGGCGCATCTGTTCGGCTCTGGCTGGGGTGAGCGTGCCGACGGCGCCAAAGTACTGGCAGCGGTCGCTGAGGGCGGAGTGCCGGCAGTGGTGGATGCCGACGGGCTCGGCTATTTGCCGAAACCTGCCCCTGCCAGTTGGCTGCTGACACCCCATGCGGGCGAGTTGGCGCGGCTGTTGGAGCGGGAGCGTAACTGGGTCGAGGAGGATCCGGTCCGAGCGGCCACCGCTGCGGCCCAGCAGACTGGCGCCACCGTTTTGCTGAAGGGTGCCACCCAGGTGGTCGCAGCTCCCAACGGCGGACCGGTGCTCGTCGCCGTGCCTGGTCCGGCGTGGACGGCCCAGGCGGGATCGGGCGACGTGCTTGGCGGCGTGTGCGCCGCGTTGCTCGCGGCCGGTGTGGATGCCCAGCGAGCCGGACAGCTCGGCGCCTCCGTTCAGGCAGTGGCTGCGGCCGAACATCCCGGCGTGTTGGCTCCCCAGGAGTTGGCGCGCGCCATCGGGCAGACGCTGGGACGTCTCGATCAGCGTGCGAGGGCCAGATGACCAACCAGCTTCGGGTTCCGACCACGGTCGCCGGCATCGACCCGGCCACTGCTTGCGCGGAGATCGATCTGGCCGCCTTCCGAGCCAATGTGGCCGCCCTTCAGGCACAGGCTGGTGTCCCGGCGATGGTTGTGGTGAAGGCCGACGGCTACGGACACGGGCTGCTCGAATGCGCTCGCGAGGCGAGGATCGCTGGCGCCAAATGGATCGGTGTTGCCACGCCTGCTGAAGCCCTGATGCTCCGGGAAGCAGGCGACGCCGGCCCAGTTCTGGCCTGGCTGTATGGCGTAGAGGAGGACCTGGCACCGCTGGTTGCGGCCGATGTTGATGTGGCGGCCCACTCAGTCGAGCACATCGGCCGGCTTGCAGCCGCGGCTGGCACATCCGAGCGACGCGCTCGGGTGCACCTCAAGATCGACACCGGACTCTCCCGCAACGGAGCACCCAGCTACGACTGGCAGCAGGTGTGTGCCGCGGCAGCCGAGGCCGAGCACACAGGCGCTATCGAAGTGGTGGCCGTCTGGTCACACCTCGCAGCAGCCGACGAGCCGGGCCATCCGTCGGTTCCGCTTCAGCTTGCGGCGTTCCAGCGCGGATACGAACAAGCCAGGGCTGCAGGCCTCGAGCCGACGTTGCGGCACCTGGCGAACTCCGCGGGATCGCTCGTGGTGCCGGAGGCGCGGCTGGATCTGGTCCGTGTCGGCATCGCCGCGTACGGCGTCGACCCGGCGCCTGGCATCGCAGCGCTTGCCGGTGTCGGCCTGCGTCCGGTGATGCGGCTGCGCTCCCAGCTGGTCAATGTGAAGCAGATCCCGGCCGGCGCCAGCGTCTCGTATGGCTGGACCTGGACCGCAGACGTAGCGACCACGGTTGGCCTGGTCCCGCTCGGTTACGGCGACGGCATTCCGCGGCACGCCAGCAACAAAGCGTGGGTGGGTTGGTCGGGACGCCGCGTGCCGGTTCGCGGCCGGATCTGCATGGATCAGTTCGTGATTGAGCTCGGTGCCGGAGCGGTTGCGGAGCCCGGCGAGGAGGTCACTTTGTTCGGCCCTGGTGACGCTGGGGAACCGACTGCTGCGGAGTGGGCGGCCTGGTGCGACACCATTGGCTACGAGATCGTGACCCGAATCGGAGCGAGGGTGCCGCGGCGCTACCTCCACGCCAGTGCGGAGCACATCTGATGGTGCCGCAGCGGAGCACGCTGGCCGCGGGCTTCAGACTGCTGACCGGCTTCGCAGCGTTGGCGGCTGGTGGGGTCGCCTTGGGGATTGAACTGGAACGCCGGATCGTCGCCAAGCGGATCACCCGAACCTCCGAAGCCGACCTGGCGGCATTCTTCTCACTCCGGTCCGATGGGCCTGACGTCACTACGCCGGACGGCGTCGTACTGCACACCGAGGTCGATGAGGGTCCCGCTGATGATCTCACGCTGGTCTATGTCCATGGCTATGCGCTCAACCTGGACTGCTGGCACTTCCAGCGCCTGCACTTCCGCGGCCAGCTCCGTCAGGTGTTGTACGACCAGCGCTCCCATGGCAGGTCAACCCGATCGGAGGCAGAACGCTGCAGAATCCCCCAGCTCGCCGAGGACTTGTACCAGGTCTTGGAGGAGGTCGTCGGTCCTGGGCCGGTGGTTCTGATCGGGCACTCGATGGGCGCCATGGCGATCATGCGACTTGCCCAATCACGGCCAGAGCTCTTCGGTAGCCGGGTATTGGGGGTCGCGCTGTTCTGCACCTCGGCCGGGGAGTTGACGGACCACTCACCGATCCGCGGCATCCCCGGCCGCACCTTTCACCGAGTCGCCGAGCCGCTGATGGCGGGTCTGAACCGGATACCCGAGCTCGTCTCCCAAGGACGCCGCGCGGGAAGTGATCTTGGATATGTGGTAACCCGCAGGATGGCCTTCGGATCAGACGACGTGCCACCCAGCTACGTCGATTTCGCCTCCGAGATGCTGGCGGAGATTCCGCTGGAGGTCGTGGCCGACTATTACCCAGCTATTGGCGAACTCGACGAGTACGCCGCCCTCGAGATCGTCAGCACGGTACCGACTGTGGTGGTCGGCGGCGAGAACGACATGATCACTCCGATTGAGCACACGGCTCGGATCGTCGAGTCACTGCCCAAGGCCGAGGCAATTCGGGTGGAGGACTGTGGGCACCTGGGGATGATCGAGAAGCACGAGATCTTCAACGGCGCCCTCGATGTGCTGCTTGCCCGGGTACGCGCCACGCTCGGGTGAGCATCGGCGATGAGGATTCGTGCCTGATCTCTGCCGCCTGCTAGTCTTCTACTTCTCCGGTTGCTGTCCGCATCCGGGCCACCAGTGCTGCGCGAGGAAGTGAGGCGCAGCCAGGTTCGTCCTTCCTACCGTGACTCATCAGGTCTGGGCGTTCGACGTGCCTAGACAATCGCCCGCCCGACGGGTGAGAACTGAGATGTCATGCCTGCCAAACCCGCCAAGAGCGACCGCGCGCCCAAGAGCCGCTGGTCAACTGCCGAACGCACCACCCCTGAGCATTCACCCCGGCGCCGCGATGGCCAGTCCTCGCTGAAGTCGGTGTTGCCCGCTCCCTTCTCCGCCCTGACGCAGGACGCGGCGTCCCGCGATTTTGCCGACTTGGGTGTCCCCGATAACCTTGTCGCCGCTCTCGGCGCGGGTGGCATCGCTGAGCCGTTCCCGATCCAGGCCGCGACCATCCCGGATGCGCTGGTGGGCAGGGACGTGCTGGGTCGTGGCCGTACGGGCTCGGGCAAGACCCTGGCCTTCGGCCTGCCCATGATCACCAGACTCACCGGATCGTCCCGCCCAGCAAGGGTGGCACCACGCGGCCTGGTCCTGGTGCCGACCCGGGAGCTGGCCATGCAGGTCGCCGACGTCATCGCGCCCTTGACCCGGATCGCCGGACTGTCGCTGGTCCTGGTCGCGGGCGGCATGCCGTACCTGCCACAGATCCTGGCGTTCTCCCGCGGTGTAGACATCGTGGTCGCGACCCCCGGGCGGCTGATCGATCTGATGGACCGGGGGGACGCCGACCTGAGCCGCATCGAGATGACGGTCCTCGACGAGGCGGATCACATGGCCGACCTGGGCTTCCTGCCAGCGGTCAGTCAGATATTGGACGCCGTGCCCCACCGCGGTCAGCGACTGCTGTTCTCCGCCACTCTGGACAACGCCGTCGACCGCCTGGTCCGCAACTACCTCCACGAGCCCGTCACGCACCAGGTCGACACCGGCCAGGCCAGTGTGCCCCTGATGAGCCATCACCTGGTCAACATCGCGCCGCAGCACAAGACGGCGGTAACCGCAGAAATCGCCAGTCGGCCGGGCCGGACGTTGATCTTCGTCCGAACCCAGCGCGGGGCGGACCGAGTGGCCGAGCAGCTGCGTCGCAGCGGGGTGCTGGCCGGCGCTCTGCACGGCGGCCTTGCCCAGGGCGCGCGCACCAGGATCATGTCGGCCTTCAAGCATGGTTCCCTCCCGGTACTGGTGGCCACCGACGTCGCGGCGCGCGGCATCCACGTCGACGAGGTGGGTCTGGTCCTCCACGCTGACCCGCCGACGGGGCCGAAGGAGTATCTGCACCGAGCGGGCCGTACCGCTCGGGCGGGCGGGACGGGTACCGTCGTCACCTTCGCGCTGCCGCACCAGCGTCACGAGCTGGGCCGTCTGACCACGCAAGCCGGCGTACGCCCTGTGATGCTGTCGGCGATCCCTGGAGACACGGCACTCGCCGCAGCGACCGGCGCCCGGCGAGCTAGCGGCGATGCCATTAGCGACGCCGCCTATCAGCGGGTGATCGCGCCGCCGCCAACTCAGCGCAGTCACTCTTCCCGAGGACGACGCGGTGACGGCGGCGGTCGTGGGCCAGGACGCTCAGGCCGTCGTCGGGCACCAGGCTCGACCGACGCCCGTGGTTCCCGATCTCCTCGCATTTCTTGATTGATGTTGCCCCTGGCCGGTTGTCTCAGACCGGCAGACCTGGCTGTCAGTTGCAGATGGCGCGCACATCGGTTGGCTAGGCTCTTCTGCTAGTGAACGTCTCGGTTTCTGATCTTGTGGTTTCGATCGCGTCGCCGCAGGACGCGGCTGCGATGGTCGAGGTGATCCACAGCGCTTTCAGGGCGCGGTCGCCAGTCGATCCACCGTCGGCTGCCATTGCTGAGACCGAGGCGACCTTGGCCGCTAACCTGCGGCGTGGCGCCGGAGTCCTGGCCCACGTTGCCGGCCGCCCAGCGGGAGTGATCCTGGTGCTGCCAGGTACCGATGGCGTTGCGACCTTCACGCGGGTCTCGGTCCATCCAGACCTGCAACGGCATGGCATCGCCTCAGCCATGGTGACCGCTGCCGAGGAGCTCGCCGCTATTCGGGGCTATCAACGAGCCGAAGTGTTCACCCGGGCCGAGTTCCCTGAGTTCCTCGCCTTCTGGCAGCACCGCGGCTTTGTCGTCGACCGCGCAGTCCCGCATGGAGCGATCTTGATCAAGGCGCTGCCATTGGTGATCAAGGTGCCGACCAGTGCGGACATGGTTCGGCTGGGGGAACGGCTGGCTCGGTTACTCCAGCCGGGGGATGTGATCATTGCCGGCGGTGATCTTGGCGCCGGCAAGACCACCCTCACCCAAGGCATCGGTCGCGGGCTCGGCTCCGAGGGTCCGATCATCTCCCCGACCTTTGTGCTGTCCCGGATCCACCCATCGGCGATCGGGCGACCAACGTTGATGCATGTCGATGCCTATCGGCTGTCCACGTCCTACGAGCTGGATGATCTTGATCTGGATGCTGCGGTGGCTGATTCCATTACGGTGGTCGAGTGGGGATCGGGGATCGCTGAGGGCCTTTCGGAGGATCGATTGGAAATCGACGTGTGGACCTCTCCGGCGGACGTTTCGACCGTGGTTGATGACAGCGAGCGACTGGTCACGGTTCGCGGAGTGGGGAACAGGTGGTGCGGCGTGGATTTCGGCGTGCTGCGCGGTGATGATCATGACTGAGGCGCCGCTAGTACTGGCGTTGGACACCTCGACAGTGGTCAACGTTGGTCTGGCCCGCGGAGATCAGGTGCTGGCCACCGCGACCATTGCAGACCGGATGGCTCACGTGGAGCAGCTCACGCCGCTGATCTCTGAGTGCGTCGCGACCGCTGGGATACGCATTGCCGACCTCGATCAGCTGATCGTGGGGCTAGGTCCGGGACCGTTTACCGGGCTGCGAGTCGGTGTTGTCACTGCGCAGGTGCTCAGTTACGCGCTGGGCTTGCCGTTGCATGGCATCTGCAGTCTCGACGTACTGGCCGCACAATTTGCTGAAACCAGCACCGGAGAGTACGTGGTCGCCACCGATGCCAGGCGTCGCGAGGTGTACTGGGCCCGGTACAGCCCTGTCGGCGTACGCCTCGAGCCGCCCAGGGTGTCACGTCCTACCGACGTGCCACGGCTGCCTGCGATCGGACCTGCGGCCGACCTTTACCGTGAGCAGCTGCAGGCCGTGCCAGGTCCCCGAGCACTGGATCCTGGCGTGCTCGCCACCTCAGGTGCGTCACTGCCTGACGCCGGCCAGGAGCCGCTCTATCTGCGGCACCCCGACGCGACCGAGCTGACCCGTCCCAAGTCGGTACTGCACTACCAAGACGCGGCCCGATGATCCACCCCTCACGCAACCCCGAGATCAGCATCTTGCCGGCTCGTCGAGATGATCTTGAGGCGATCATGCTGCTGGAGCGCTCCGGCTTTCCCGCTGCCGAGCAGTGGAGCGAGCGTAGCTGGCGCGGTGAGCTGCTCGGTGAAGGTCGGACGATCTTGATCGCCCGCGCGCAACACCCGGTAGGGGTGATCTCGATCAAGACCGTTGCTGAGCTGGCCGATCTGCATCGCCTGGTGGTGGAGTCGCGCTGCCGCCGGCGGGGGATCGGAACCGACCTGGTACGAGCGACTCTTGAGGTGGTGCGACAGCTCGGAGTGCGCGAGGTGATCTTGGATGTCGCCTACCACAACGAGCCCGCGATCGCCCTTTACCAGCAGCTGGGCTTTGAGCAGCTCAGCGCTCGGCAGAACTACTACGGGCCCGGGCAACACGCCTTGATCTTGAAGCTCTATGAGCTCCAGACCTGGCCGGACCGCATCGCGATCACGGAGGAACGATGAGCAGTCCGCCCGCCCAGGCCGCAGGCGGCCCACTGGTCTTGGGCATCGAGTCCTCTTGCGACGAGACCGGCGTCGGCATTGTTCGAGGCCATCAGCTGCTTGCCAACGAGGTGGCCTCCAGCGTCGAGCTACATGTGCGGTTTGGCGGTGTGGTGCCGGAAGTGGCCAGCCGGGCGCACCTGGAGGCCATGGTGCCGACGCTGCGCCGCGCCTGTGCTACGGC
>JAJTCL010000001.1 GCA_021323255.1 Propionibacteriaceae bacterium
CATTGACGGCGTATTGATGGTCCGCTATCTACCGCAACCGAATTGATCTTGACCCGCTCGGGACCGTGAGTGCCCAGATCGGGATCATCGGCTGTGTCCGGCTCCTTCGCTGGTCACCGGCCGAGGTGTACGCACAGCCCCAGTCGGCCATCGCAACATAGGCGAGCAGCGCTGGTGTGGCCGCCGCCTCAACCGGGTAGTCCGAGAGCGTGGCAGCACGCACCGGCGACGATGTCTGGGGCGAGCGAACGCCCGACTCCCGGCCAGGAATGGCCGGTACGCGTGGACCTGCATCTGGTCGATGGGCTGACTGCTGACGAGGTCGATTCCTGGGTACCTTCGGCCTGCCTGTTGTGCAGCAATGGCTGCGGGTTGGACATTGCCGTCAAAAACGGCCGAATGGTCGGGGTCCGCGGTCGAGCTGAGGATCGGGTGAACCATGGCCGCCTCGGGCCAAAGGGCCTCTACGGCTGGCAGGGGCAGCTTCATGATCGACTGACCCGGCCCATGATCAGGAACGGCACGACGCTTGTCGAGGCGTCCTGGGACGAGGCGATGGATTTGATCACGACTCGATCCAGGGAGCTGCTGGACAGCAAGGGCCCACTGTCGCACGCCTTCTACACCTCGGGTCAGCTGATGCTGGAGGAGTACTACACGTTGGCCGTGATCGGTAAGGCCGCGATCGGCACGCCGCATATGGACGGCAACACCCGGCTGTGCACTGCGACGGCTGCCGCGTCGTTGAAGGAATCGTTCGGCGCCGACGGACAGCCGGGCTCGTACGCCGACCTCGATGTCTGCCAGGCGCTGTTTTGCTTCGGCCACAACTTGGCGGCCACCCAGACCGTGTTGTGGTCCCGATACTGGACAGGCTGGCCGGCCCGGACTCTTTACGCCTGGTCGCAGTCGATCCACGAGAGACGCCGGTCGTCAAGGCGGCCGAGGTCCATCTGGCGCCGCGGCCCGGTACCAACCTCGCGCTGGTCAACGGTCTGTTGCAGCAGCTGATCGCCAACGGCTGGATCGACCAGCACTACATCGAAGCGCACACCAGAGGCTTCGAGGCATTGGTTTCCGTGGCCGGCAACTACCCGCCGTCCCGAGTTGCCGAGATCTGCGGGGTGGCAAGCCGTGATGTGGCGGCGGCGGCGGAGATTTTCGGTACCTCCTCGGCGGCAGTCTCGACCGTCCTGCAGGGCTTCTATCAAGCGCACCAAGCAACCGCAGCCTCAGTTGCGGTCAACAACATGCACCTGCTACGCGGCATGCTGGGTCGGCCCGGGGCCGGCATCTTGCAGATGAACGGGCAGCCCACTGCCCAGAACAACCGCGAGACCGGCGCCGACGGCGACCTGCCCGGCTTCCGCAACTGGCAGAACGAACAACATGTCGCCGCGTTGGCGGAGCTGTGGGATGTCGATCCGATCGTCATCCCCGACTGGGCCGAGCCGACACACGCGATGCAGATCTTCCGCTACGTCGAGCAGGGCTCGATCAACTTCTTGTGGGTCGCCGGCACCAACCCCGCAGTATCGCTGCCCGAGCTGAGCCGAATCCGCACCATCCTGGGCAAAGAGTCCCTCTTCCTGGTCGTGATTGACGGCTACTTGACCGAGACGACTGACTTCGCAGACGTAGTGCTTCCCGCCGCGCTGTGGGGTGAGAAGACGGGCAGCTATACCAACACCGATCGGACGGTCCATCTCTCCGAGCACGCTGTCACTCCGCCCGGCGAGGCGCGGGGCGACCTGGACATCTGGCTGGACTACGCCCGCAGGATGGGTTTCACCGATCGCAGCGGTCGACCACTTCCGCCTTGGGATTCACCCGAGGCTGCCTTCGAGGCCTGGCGGGAATGCTCCCGTGGCCGGCCTTGTGACTACTCAGGGCTGAGCTATGACAAGCTTCGCGACGGCCGGGGGCATTCAGTGGCCGTGCACCGATGAGGCGCCGAACGGGACCGATCGTCTCTACGGCGATCACCACTTCATGACCGATGACGATCAATGTGAGACCTATGGGCACGACCTCACCACCGGTGGTGATGTGTCTGCCACCGATCATGCCGCGTCGCGCTTTGACGGTCGCGCCCGCCTCAAGGGCGCCGAGTGGACGCCACCGGCAGAGAGCCCTGACGACTCGTACCCGTTGCAACTGATGACCGGCCGGAGCGTGTATCACTTCCACACCCGGACCAAGACCGGCCGGGCGCCCGAATTGAACGCCGCGGCGCCGGAGCCGTGGGTTGAGTTGGCGCCATCGGACGCCGCTGGACGCGAAATCACCGATGGCGATCTGGTACGCGTCGAATCCAGCCGCGGCGCCGTCGAGGTGACCGCTCGCTGCACCGGAACCCGGCAGGCACCCTGTTCCTGCCTTTCCACTACGGCAGCAAGGGCACCGCAGCCAATGACCTGACTCCGACCAGCTGGGATCCGGTTTCCAAACAGCCCGACTTCAAGTCCGGAGCTGCCCGTGTCATCCCGGTGGAGAACGATTGATCATGCATCTCTCCTCATACCTGGGTCTGTTGGAGACCGGTTGTGCGACTCTCGCCAAGTCCTACCGGCAAGTCGCCGAAGGTCAGTCAGCCGAAGCAGACGTTCGCCGAATCTGCCAGCAGTTCGCAGACCAGTGTGATCATCACGGAGAGCAATTGCGGCCATTCACCGACCGGTATGGGTCACATCCTTCCGGCGAGCCGGAACGGCTGCACGCCGACGGCCTGTCCAGCACGCGCAGCGGCGGGCTCGGGCTGCTGCGAGATCTCCATGATCTGTATCTGCTGGCCAGCTACCTGGAGATGGCGTGGATGGTGGTTGGACAGGCCGCCAAGGGGGGTCGTGATCAAGAGCTGATTCGCACTGTGGAGGATTGTGACAAAGAGGATGGAGTCCCAACAACAGTGGCTCATGACGCGGATGAAGGCGGCTGCTCCGCGGGCACTGTTGGTGGCCGATTGAGGGGTCCGGCGGCAGTTTCGAACAGGGAGAGATGGCTATGGGATGGACAACCCAATCGGAGGAGGGAACGTGCCTGCTGGAGATGTCGTCGAGTTGATCAAGAGTGACCACCGCGAGGTGGAGCGGCTGTTCGATCTGCTGAAGAACCAGCCAGCGACCAGGGGATTGAACTTTCCGGTCCTGTGTGCGCTCTTGATCGCCCACTCGCGAGCCGAGGAGGTCGAGGTCTACCCGGTCGCCAAGGACGAGGCTGGAGAGTCCGAAGAGGTCGCCCATAGCCAGGGAGAGCACGCCGAGGCAGAGCACATGCTCGAAGAGATGGCAGCGATGGAGCCGGAGTCGGCCGAATTCGAATCTGCCCTCGATGACTTGATCAAAGCGGTGAACCATCATGTGGAGGAGGAGGAGAGCCGTGTGTTGCCGGGGATGCAGGAGCGACTGAGTGAGACTCGGCGGGCTGAGCTTGCCGAGGCATTTGTCACAGCCCGGACCGAACACCTCGGTGACCGGCCCGGCCAGGCAAACCGTGAGGAATTGGAGCAGCAGGCCAGGAACGCAGGGCTGAGCGGCACAAGCTCCAGTTCGAAGGAGGAGATCAAACAAGATCTCCTGGAGCATGCTGAGCAAAGCAGCGAGTAGCCCAGCGACGAGGAGTGATCATGAGTGACATGTCCAGGGCACAAGGACCGGCCGGCGGAGACGCCGATCTGAACCCGACCGACGATATGGTGCCGCCCGGCGCCCAGGCACCGCCAGACCCCGACGCTCCACAGGACCGCTCGGAGTACGACGGTTCCGAAGACGTCGGCCCTCAGGATTACGGCGCAGAGGATGTCACGTCTCAGGGCTACGGCTCTGAGGATAAGCCGCTGCCGAGGACGGGCGAGAGCCTCGGCGAGGAGAGCGCCCCTCCGGCGCAATCCTCCTCAGATCCAATGCCAGACATTGCGGGGCAAGGGGATTCCGGCCTATAGGCGCCGATCGGACTGCGCCTAGGTCACCTGGGAGGCAAGTGGATGCGTCGACAGGACCTCGTACCTGGACCGTCGCTCTGTACCTGCGCCTAGGTGGGAGCGCAGCAATGAAACCGAATCCACGGTCCACGACCGACTCCGATAAGCATCGAGTGCCGCGACGTACGGCCGTAGATCGACCGGGCGGCGGGTACGGGCAAGTGTGACGTGAGCGCGGAATCGAGAAGCATCATCCGCTGAGCCGGCGCCAACCCGGCGGCCGGCTGCCGTCACTGACCGAGCGATGTCGCGTAGCGCCGCGACATCGCCGCTGCAGCCGACCCACAAGGTCCGCTCATCGAAACGACCGGCGCCGTCCAGGGCAAGGGAGACAACCGGGTATCGCTTGGCTGCCCTGGTGAGCCGGGCCTTCAGGTCGGGCAGGCGCTCGTCGGCCACCTGTCCGTAGAAGGCCAGGGTGATGTGCCATTGTTCGTGGAGCGTCCACGCCAGGACGTCGTCACGATAAGGAGCTACCGCGGTCTCGAGATCGGCAAGGACGTCGTCTGGCAGTACGACGGCTGCAAACAGCCTCACTTTGCCATCTCGATCATCACCGTCTGATTCGTCATAGCTGGCCTCTGCTGCACTCCGCAGCAGGTACTTGGACTGAGCATCACCTGCAGCTGATGCGGAGTCCAAGCAAACGATGCGGAGTGCGCAAACTGGGCTAGGCCCGGCCGCGTTCTGCGGCCACCTGGGCACGTACCGCCGGCGCCACTTCCTCGGCGAAACGAGCTAGCTGGTCCTCGCCCTCCCCCCAGAACATGAACGTGTCAAAGGCGTACCCAACTGCCAGGTCCGTGAGCTCATCGACCCATTGGTCGACCGGACCGCGCAAAAGGCCGAGCCGGGCGTTATCGGTGATCTCACCATTGGTGTTGAGGACGCGGCGGATCTCCGCCGGATCCCGGCCTGCCTCGGCGGCCGCCTGATCAAGACGCGCGCCAGCCTCGCCCAGCGGGGTGATCTCACCGTGCAGGGACGGCACCCACCCATCGGCAAGCCGACCGGCGAGCCGCAGTGCCCGCGGGCGGTACACGCCGAGCCAGATACCTATCGGATGGACCGGTACCGGTCCGGAGTGTGCGCCGGTGAGACGGTAGTGCGTGCCGGTGAAGCGAAGGTTGCGCTCGCCACTCCAGATCATGCGAATGACGTGGATCGCCTCCTCGAGTGCGTCGAGCGCTTCGCGGGGCTCGCGGCGCGGCCCGCCGTACGCCGCGATGGCGTCCCAGAAGCCGCCAGCACCCAGCCCCAGCTCGAAGCGCCCGCCGCTCAGTACGTCGAGACTGGCGGCCGTTTTGGCCATGATCGCCGGCGGGCGTAGCGGGAGGTTGGCGACATCGGGGAAGAAACCTACCCGGGTGGTGGCAGCCGCGATGGCTCCGAGCAAGGCCCAGCTGTCCACGAACCGACGCTGGTACGGATGATCTTGGATGCCGATCCAGTCCAGGCCGCGGGCCTCGATCTCGCGGGCGGTGTCGAGCAGCGGGTCGGCGGCGTTGGGGATCAGGAAATATCCGAATGTCAGGTCGCGGCCGTAGTCAGGCACCGACACACGGTATCCCCGCGGCACCGGGCGCCGGTGCAGCGCCGGTGGACCCGCCGTCCAACGGGTCCCACCACTACGGCGCGATGTCGTGAGGCCCGGCCACCATCTCGTACGATTCGGCCGACGCAACCCGCCTCGATCGGTCGACGCGGCTCAGACCTAGGATCCATCCGCAACCGGCCAGCCCAACCGCAGCGGCCAGGCCGAACGCTAATGGGATGCCGCCAGCCTGTGCAGCCAGGCCGAGCACCATTGGCCCGAGGGCTATCCCCAGATCCAAGAACACACTGGCAGTGCCGGACGCGGCACCTCGTTGACCCTGCTCCGCTGTGGCAAAGATCGCCGAGAAGAACGCCGGCGTACTGAGCGTGACGCCGAGGGCGAAGATCGCTGCGCCGAGGATTATCCCGATCGCGCTTGTCCACAGTGCCATGATCATCAGACCACCAGCGATGATCGCCAAGGCGAGCGCACCCAAGATCAGTGCTGGAAATCGATCAAGAACCCGAGCCAGCGACAACCGACCGGCCACCACGACCAGGCCGTAGATGAACAACGGCGCGCTCGCTGGTGCAAGCCCGACCGCCTCGGCCTGCAGTGCACCGAAGGCGAAGAACACACCCATCGCAACCACGGACGCGAAGAAGCCCAGCGCTGGCGGGACGGCCTTCCAATGGATCAGGCGCGCACGACCGGCTGTCGAGGCGGCGCGTGAGCGAACATTCTTGATCCCGGCCGCGACCACGGCGGCGATGAGCGATAGCGCCGCAGCGCCGTACCAAGCGGCGGTGAAACCGGCCGAGATCACCAGCAGCTCGCCGAGTGGCGGGCCGAACGCCAGGCCGAGATACAGGCCGAGGGAGTTGTAACTCGTGGCTTCGCCTATCCGACTCGGCGGTGCCAGGTCGGCAAGCGCAGCGAGCGAGGCGACGAAGAACGCAGCTTCGGCCACACCGAGCAGCAGCCGCAGCAGCACAACCAGCACGAGACTGTCGGCGTACGCGGTCCCCAGCATTCCCAACGCGCTGATGAGTGCGCCCCCGACCAGCAAGGGACGCCGGCCACGGGTGTCGGCCAAACGGCCCGCGATGGGCCGCAGGATCAGCGCCGAGACGGCGAAGGCTCCGAACGCCAGGCCGGCGCCAGCCGTGTCCGAGCCGACCGGCCCGGTCACCCACAGCGGCAGGGCATAGATCGCGACACCGGCTGCGGTGAAGTACGCAAGATCAGCAACCGCCAGCCGGATGAAGGCTGGTGTAAGCAGGCGCTCCCCGGTAGCGGGTCGCACGTTCTCGGTCGAGAGCCTCACGCCAACAGTCTGAGGGTTCACCGATCAGGTGCGCATAGGCAGAACTACCCAGCTTTAGTCAAGTAGCCCGTGCTGCATGGCGAACATGGCGGCTCCGGCGCGGGTAGCGGCACCGATCTTGAGATAGATGTCCTGAACGTGGTGCTCGACGGTCCGTCGCGACAGCACCAGCCGTTCGGCGATTTCGGCGTTGGACAGGCCGCGGGAGACCAACCGCAGCACCTCCACCTGGCGTTCAGTGAGGTCGGCTGGGCGAGCGCGCCTGGCTCGGTGAGGTAGGCCCGCGGCTTCAATGACGGCTGCGGCAGCGTCGGCATCGAGCCGGCCGGCCCGGGCCTCGGCCTCCAGCCGGTCGGCGGCTCGCGCCGGAACGAGGGCCCGCCGGTAGGGACGGTCCTCGATCCATCGTCGGTAGGCGTCGGCACAGGCCAAGACCCGAGACTGCATTGTGAGCTGTGCCGCCAGGATGCCCCGGTGATAGCCGCTGCCATCACTGCGTTCGTGATGCTGGCCGGCGAGCTTGGCCAATCCCGTCAGCGGAGGAATCCGATCAAGAATCCGTTCGCTGTGGTACGCGTGCAGCCGCGCCTGGTCCCGCTCAGCTGTACTCAGCGGACCGGCTTTGTCCCAGATCGCACTGGAGACCCCAACTCTTCCAAGATCATGCAGGTAACCCGCGACGCGTAGCGCCTCCATGTCCTCGTGCAGCCCCAACATTCCGGCAGCAGCGGCCGCAAGATCACCAACTGCGGCGGAGTGGCCGTGCAGCCAGGGACTCTTCAGGTCAACGAGATTCCCGAAGGTTTGTGCCACCTCGGTGAGGCCGCCCTTCTGCACCCGGCGTACCGGCTCCGGCTCGGCGTCGAGAACGGCCTGGTACGGGTCAATCTGATCAAGATCGCCAAGCAGCTCCTCAGCTCGTTCGATCAGCATTTCGGCGAGATTGGGGTCCAACTGGGTGCCGGCGCGGCGCTGGACCTCGGCCACAGCGACATCACTATTCGTGTGTGAGGCGAACATCACTGCAGTCAGCGCGACCTGCATGACTCGGGCCGGCAACGGGATGGACTCACCGGCAGTGTGTGGGAAGCCTTTGCCATTCCAGGTCGCAAACATGTGTGCCAGGCCTGCTTGGACCGGCTCGGGCAGCCCAAGCCCTTGGGAGGCACTCCGGGCCACCTCGCAAGTGGCTGCCGGACCTTCGGCCGCCATCCGCTTTGCGGTCACGACCGTAGTCGCGAGCACCCGCGCCCTGGATCGGCCAGTCGCCTGTGCCATCTCTGGCACCCAGATCCGCCACATGTCGGCGAGCTCGCCTGAGTCGCTGAGAAAGTTCACGCGCGTCGTCACGACATCGTCGCCCCAGACCCGTGCGCCTTCGTGCGCGTACGCCGTACAGCCGAGATGTTGCAGCAGCGCTGTGTAGAGCACATCGCTGACTTCAGCGGCTCGGCAGCCGATGATCTTGGCGAGCCGGGCGGCGACCAGGCAGCGCTTGAGGGACTCCTCCAGGGGGGAACCCGTGCCGATGTCAGTGACCAGTGAGAGCCCGCCCAGCAGTTCCAGGGTGCGGAACACGCGATCAGCATGTCATAGCTCTTTCGGCGCCTGAGCTCCTTGTCAGGCGTCCTGTTCGGCAGTTGTGATCAATCCCATCATCAGCTGGGCAGCCTCGCTGTCTGTCAGACCTTGATGCGCCAGCGACTGCCAGGTCTCGAATGCGACGGCGTGGCTGATCGCAGCCCGGCGCAGTCGAGATTGGCGCGGCCAGCCGGCGTCCAGAGCCTCGGCGACGGTCCGCGTATAGGACTCGATGCCGGTACGGACGGCGGCCGGCAGCACTGCCACATCGCGAAGCAGGTTGGCCCGCATCGCCTCAGCCGATCGGTACCAGCCGTAGAGCGCGGGCAGTGCGGTCGCGAGACGCTGGTGGGGATCGGGAATGGTTGCCCACTGAGCTGGATCGGGCGACGGGTTCGCGCTCCGCCACTCCGCGCTGCAGGCCCGGAAGAGAATTTCCTCGTTCGGAAAGTGGCGGTAGAGCGTGGCGCGGGTAACCCCTGCCCGTTCTGCGACGGCACTCATCGTCGTCGCAGCTGGGCCAATGCTTCCGTGGAGCTCGATCGCCGCTTGCGTGATACGCGCCCGCGTGCGATCCATTGCGTCAGCTCGCGCGCGCAATCGGTAAGGCCTGCGCATTTTCGCAATACGATCATGTTCAGCCATTGACAACGCTCGATCGAGGCCCAATCATGGTGAATTGAGAATACAGCGCTGGATCGCGAAAGCTGGGGAGGCTCGCAGATGACTGCATCATCGACAGCACAGCTCGCCGTCATCCCGCCAGACTGGCGTGAGGTCACCGCGGTCCCGGGCTTTACGGCGACGGTGAAGCTCGCCGCATCGGAAACTGGTGGCATCTCGATCGTGGAGCACAGGTTCGACCCAGGAGTCTTGGTTCCACCCCATCGACACACTCGGGAAGACGAGATTTCCTGCGTGATCTCCGGCGAGATCGGCTTCCGTTCCGATGGGCGGGAGGTGTCTCTCGGTGCGGGGGGCTACATCGTCAAGCCACGGGGTGAGCTGCACTCGATGTGGAATGCCGGCTCCGAGCCGGCCCGGATGATCGAGATCGTCACGCCGGCGGGGTTCGAGAAGTACTTCATTGAGTTGGCGCAGGCCACTGCTGCCGCCGGCGGCCGCCCAGATCCGTCCGTCCTCGCTCCGATCGCGGAGCGCTTCGGGCTCTCTTTTGATTTCACCGAGGTGCCCGACATCGTCGCTCGCCACGGACTGCGGCCGTTTCCGCTGAGGTGATCTAGCAAAGGGAGTGGTTCTCACCCGGGCGGTCCGATCGTTTCATGCTTGTGCTGGGAACGGTGATACCCAGGGCTGTCTGGGTGGTCGTTTTGACGGCTGTGATGGAAGACGTACGTATGGACTCGACGCAGCGCCCTGCGCGAGCAGCCAGCGCGGGCGCGCAACAATGCACCATATGGCTACGGAACGCTGGACCGCGTACTGGACGATGGCTCCTCGGCACGGCATTCTGCGAACCGAAGCTGCTCGTACGCCCAGACCTGACGAGGCGCTGGTGCGCGCGATCTGCTCGGGGATCAGTCACGGCACCGAGATGCTTGTGCACGCTGGCCGCATCCCTCCGGAGGTTGCCGAGTCCATGCGTGCCCCTTTCCAGGCCGGAAGTTGGCCCGAGCCAGTCAAATACGGATACCTCTCGGTCGGCGTGGTGGAAGAGGGTCCGACGCACCTGAGGGGATGCCGGGTGTTCTGCCTATACCCCCACCAAGATCGTTACGTGGTCCCGGCGAGCGCCCTGACCCGAGTGCCCGATGACGTACCCAGTGATCGCGCAGTGCTGGCAGGCACGGTCGAGACCGGTATCAATGCGCTCTGGGACGCCGGGCCCCGTATCGGTGATCGCGTGGCCGTGGTAGGAGCGGGCATGGTGGGTGGCGTAGTCGCCGCCCTGCTACGGACTTTTCCACTTGACAGGCTCCAGCTGGTGGATGTGAACCCTGCCCGGTCAACCCCTGCGGCAGCTCTGGGTGTCGAGCTGGTACATCCGGATAACGCCGCCGGCGACAATGATCTTGTTTTCCACTGCTCGGCCAACGAGTCGGGCCTCGCCCGCAGTTTGCAATTACTGGGCGATGAGGCCGAGTTGATCGAGCTCTCCTGGTACGGGACTGCGCAGCCGCGGGTACCGCTGGGTGCCGCGTTCCACTCCAAGCGACTGACGATTCGGGCCAGTCAGGTTGGCGCTGTCGCGCCCGCTCGGCGGCCCCGGCGAACCACGAGCGACCGACTGGGGCTCGCCATGCACCTGCTCGAGGATCCGGTTTTCGACGTGTTCATCACTGGCCACGCACCCTTTGGTGCGTTGCCTCAGACTATGGAGTCGATCTTCAGCGACAGCACGGAGACGCTGTGCCAAGTGATCGACTACCCGGGTGATGAGGAGGTCTGATCGTGTTCCACCTGACTGTTCGTGATCACGTGATGATCGCCCACAGCCTTCCGCACCCGTCGTTCGGCCCCGCGCAGAATTTGCACGGTGCCACCTATGTGGTCGAGCTGACGCTGTGGCGCGAGACGCTTGCCTCCGAATCGATCGTGATCGACATCGGCGAGGCTGCCGAGATTCTCACCCAGGCACTGGGTGACCTCAACTACCGCAATCTCGACGAGCACCCGGAGTTGGTAGGCACGCTCACCACGACCGAATCCGTGGCACAGCTCATCGCCGAGCGAGTTGCGTCATCGCTGCAGAATCGCGGCCTCACCAAGTTGGATGTGACGCTACGGGAACATCCCGATGCCTGGGCCGGGTACACCAAGAGTTTTGATTGAGATGACTGCGGCTGGCGGCACACTGCTGGGCTTCGTCACCTGGGACCGGGACGAGCCGACCGGCGGCAACGTTTACAACCTGGCACTCATCACCGAATTGCGTGCGCTGGGCATCGATGTGCAGCTGCAGAAGCTCGCCGGACCGTGGCCCGACGGAGACGCGTCTACCCACCTCATGCTGGCGCGAGCCCTTCGAGCAGCGCCTGCCTGTTTGGTCGACGGCATCGTGGCATCCGGCTCACCAGACGTCGTGGCCGCAGCAGTCGAGTCCGGCTACGCGGTCACCATCATGATTCATCTGCCGATCAGCGACGAGCTGAGCCTGGAGCTCGCAGAGCGACAGCGGTACGCGCTACTGGAATCTCGAGCGGTGCACGCCGCCTCTGGAGTGTTGTGCTCCAGTCGCTGGGCCGCCGCCGAGCTGGGTCGCCGGTACGGTCGGGACGACGTCGGCGTGGCGATCCCGGGAGTCACGCCTGCCGCCGTGGCACACGGCAGTCTGGATTCAGGACCTCCGCGTTTTTTGAGCGTCGCATCGCTGACGCCGACCAAGGACCAACTCACCCTGGTACGCGCCCTGTCCGCGCTTGCCGACCTTCGGTGGACGGCAGACCTCATCGGATCCGACCAGACGGATCCGGACTACGCGGCTCGGGTGCGAGCCGAGATCGTGGCGGCCGGTTTGGCGGAGCGGGTCATGGTGCCCGGGATGTTGGCCGGTCGGGCGCTGGATCAGAAGTTCGATACCGCCGACCTGCTAATCCTGCCGTCGCGAATTGAGACCTACGGGCTGGTTGTCATCGAGGCGCTGGCTCGCGGAATACCCGCGGTCGTTTCCGCCGGTACCGGTGCGGTCGAGGCATTGCAGGCAGGGGTGACCCCAGACAGTGCCGAGACACCCGGCACGGCCGTCCCTGCCGGCGACCCGGACAGCCTGGCGGCGGTGCTGCGCAGGTGGCTGACTGAACCAATGCTGCGCGACTCCTGGCGCCAAAGAGCGCTCGCCCGACGAGATACGCTGCCCGGATGGCAGCAGACGGCAGAGGCGGTGCTCGCCTATCTGAATCGCCCGCCGTAGTCAACGTCGACCCCGGCTGGCTTGCCGCCCGCGCCGCGGCCGACACCTCTGCCCGGGCCTCCACCGTGGAGACCCTCCTCCCCGACTTGATCAACTATCTGATCGAGATCCGCGCGGTCGACGGGATCCTGGAGATCATCGATCTCGGCGCCGGGACTGGAGCCAACCAGAAGTGGCTGGCACCGCGTCTGCCCTTTCAGCAACGCTGGATCCATCTTGATCATGACCCAGTCATCAGCCGATCACTGCCGCAACCTGGCGACACGATGATCATCGATAGCAGCGTCGAATCGCTCGGCCGGCTGCTGGCCGAAGGTTCGGTTGATCACCGTCTGGTCACCTGCTCGGCCCTGCTGGACGTGCTGACAACGGCTCAGCTCGACGCGGTATGCGAAGCCGTGATCGACCACCAAGTGCCCGCCCTCTTCAGCCTCAGCGTTACCGGGGCCCAGAGTGTCAGTCCGGTGGACCCCCATGATCAACGTTTGCTCGATGCATTCAATGATCATCAACGCCGCGCCGGCCGGGCTGGCCCGGAAGCCATCACACTCGCCGGCACCGCTCTGAGTGCCGGGAGTTATACCGTACGCAGCGCCGAGACTCCGTGGCAGTTATCGACACCCGGTGATTCGGCCTTTATGGCACAGCTCCTCCAGGAGCGGCTTGATGCCGCGGTGGCGCAGGACCCCGGTCTGTCCGTGATAGCCAAGGCCTGGTTCGAACTACGACGCGCCCAGCTCGAGCTCGGGGTCCTGCAGATTGAGGTCGGCCATCGCGACATCCTGGCTTTGCCTGGAGGGACCTCGGCGTTCGCCGAACGAGCCGAAGTCGAACACCGTGCAGACGTCACGACCCAGGCTGAACCTCTGTACGGAACCGGTCAGCGCATCCGCGAGCAGATCGGCGCCGGCGAACCGTAGACCAGGAATCCCATCACCTACCAAGATCGGAGCTGTAGTCAAGTAGAGCCGATCGAGTACCCCGGCGGCCAGAAAGTCTGAGACAGTCCTGCCGCCCCCCTCGACGAGCACCCGGCCCAGCCCGCGTGACTGCAGCGTGGTCAGCACAGCGCCTGGCTCAAACCGCCCTGCCTTATGAGGCAAGGAGACCACCTCGACATGCTGCGGCAGCTGTGGCGGCGGCTCGAAGTCGCCAGCCACGCACCACAGCGTCTTGGCCTGGCCGTCGGTCAGCACCCGGACATTCTGGGGAATCCGGCCTCTGGGATCGATGATCACGCGGACCGGCGATGGTCCCGGCACCGTACGCGTCGTCAACTGAGGATCATCGGCCGCGACCGTCTGAGCACCCACGATCACCGCATCCACCAGCGCCCGCAGCCGGTGCAAGTGCTCCCGGTCCTCCTCGCCCGAGACGTAGTTGGCGTCACCGGTCCTGGAGGCGATGAAACCATCGACGCTTTGCGCCAACTGGGCGATCGTGACCGTTGGCCCGGCGGCGACCAGGGATCCGTATCGATCGAGCAGCACCGCGTCCGACCCGGCCGTGGCCCGGTCGGGCACCCGGCCCTGCAGCAACTCATTCCACACATCGGGCAGGTTGCCGGTGGTGTCGTGGCCCATCCGGTTCCGCTTCGTCGCCAGGTAGTAGGCGTTCTCGGCACGCTCGGTCACCGGCAAGGGAAGCCGGGCAGTTATCTCAATGCCAAGATCACCAAGTCGATCGCTCTTGTTCGGGTTGGCCGAGAGTAGTCGAATCCGGCGTACGCCAAGATCACGGAGTATCGCGGCAGCCACGTTGTAATCGCGGGCATCGACCGGCAGGCCCAGTCGCAGATTCGCATCAACGGTGTCAAGGCCTGCATCCTGCAGGGCGTACGCGTGCAGCTTGGCATGCAGGCCGATGCCGCGTCCTTCGTGGCCGCGCAGGTAGATGATCAGGCCGAGGCCTTCGCGACTGATCTCTCGCATCGCGGCCTCGAGCTGCTCGCCACAGTCGCAGCGCCAAGATCCGAACGCGTCACCGGTGAGGCATTCGGAATGGACCCGGACGAGTGGAACATGGCCGTTGCTCCCAGCGTGGTCGAGATCGCCTAGCACCAGCGCCAGGTGCTCCCGACCGGACTCGACTGCGTAGCCGTGAATTTGGAAGGTGCCGTGTGCGGTGGGAAGCACAGTCGAGACCACCCTGCGTACCCGCTGAGGTTCGATCATCTTGCCAAGCCTTACACAGTTGTGGCAGCTCGCTCCTGCTCAGGGTTGTCGAGAGACTGCGGCGAGTCATTTCGGCACGGGACCGTCCGACACCGCCTTGGCGCCGACCAGGGGAGCCTGCCTGACATAGAGGCCCTGCTCCAGGACGTCCACGAGGAACTCGGCGAGGTCGGACCGCCGCAGGAACGGAGAAGGGGCTGACCGATGGGCGTCAGGTTCCACGGCGTGGGTCGGCGGCCCGTCCCGTAGCCGCGGTGCGCGGACCAAGGTCCATTCCAGGTCGCTGTCCACCCACTCCTGGTATTCGGCCGTACGGTCCATGGCCGCTTTGCGGCTCACGAATTGAATCAAGTTGGACAGTACCTTGTCGAAAATGGCCTTCTGGTCACCCGGGACGTCGATGCCGGCTCCGGTCACCCCGACGTAGCGACGAACCCCCGCGCGCCGCATGACAAAGATGAGTGCCTTCGCGGCGTCTTGGTTGATCAGGCCCTGCCCGCGGACCGGGCCGAGTGTGGAGACCACGGCGTCAGTGCCGCTGACCAGCTCCGTCAGTGCCGCCTCGTCGCGGCTGTCGCCGGTGATCACCTGGACCTCGTCGCGGACCATGCCGAGCTTGGCCGGGTCACGGGCCAGCACGACCACCTTGTGTCTCCGGCGCAGCAGCTCCGCCACGAGCGGCCGGCCCGTCCGCCCAGTGCCGCCTAGCACGGCAACCATCATCGGAGATTGCATGTGTGTATCGTACATATATAGCGTCAAGGGAGGCGACACATGCGTCGTCCGGGTGGCCGTGACCTGGCACGCGTTGACCAGGCCCTGCTGCGCCTGCGGCGCATGTGGGATGCCCCCCGCGGCATAGCCCACGAGGGCGGTGTCGTGGAAGGATCCACCCTCCTGGTCTGCCTGGCCGTCGCTGATACCGCCGGCGCGGTCGGCGTCGCCGGAGTGGCCGATGCACTGGGCGTAGCGCCCTCAACCGCCAGCCGGTTGGTCGCTCGGGCGGCGGAGGCAGGCATGGTGACCCGCAATGTCTCCACCACCGACCCGCGGCGGGCGGCTCTCGAGCTGACGGCGACCGGGACTCGACTCGTGGAGGCGTCCCGGCGCTATCGCGCCGCACGCCTCGCGAGGCTGTTGGTCGATTGGCCGCCCAGGGACGTCGCCGCGCTCGCCGACCTGCTCACGCGGTTCGCGGACGCCTTCGCTCCGACGGCCAGCGACCGGTCTGGCCAGCGACCGCGCCGTACCCGCTGAATCCGGTTCGCCGGCGTGGTACGACTCGTCATCTCCAACCTCGCTAGCGGCCAAAGCCGCCGCCGAGAAGTTATCCACAGATGTGGTGCAAGCAGCTTCCGTTCCTGAGCTCAGGCTTCGATGAACTGTCTCCATGAACGACATCAAGCTCACTCGTGCCCTGCTCGCTGCGGGTTACAACCACGACGACCTAAGGCGACTGCAGCAAAGGAGCGAGCTGGTACGGGTGAGGCGTGGGGCGTACGCCACGGAAAGCAGCCTTGATCTCACGATCGACGAGCAGCATCGACGCCTGGTTCGGGGAACGGTGCCTCAGCTACGTGAGGGCGCGGTTCTGAGCCACGGATCGGCTGCGGTGCTGCATGGTCTGCCCGTCTGACCACAGTCCTTGATGCCCGCAGCGAGAGCGTCGGAGAATCCGTCAGCCGCTTGCGGCTGATGGAGGAAGGCCTTCCGGCTCCCGAACCACAACATGAGATCTTCGGGCCAGATGGTCGGCTCATTGCCCGCGTGGACTTCTGCTGGGAGAGAAGAAGACTATCGGGGAGTTTGACGGCAAGATCAAGTACGGCCGGCTGCTCAAACCAGGGCAGCGCCTCGAGGACGTGATCTTCGACGAGAAGCTACGCGAGGACACCCTGCGCGATCTCGGATGGCAGATCGTCCGCTAGCTGTGGCGGGACCTCTATCGCCGGGTCGTGCTTCGCGAGCGCGTGCTGCGGACGTTTGCCCGCGCGTCATGACTCCACTCTCACTCCGCATCAGTTGCTTGGACTTTGCATCATCTGCATATGCTGCGGAGTCCAACCAATTGACGCGGACTGGGTCAGGGTGTCGCTTACTCGGGGTTCGGTCAGCTCCCTCGATCAGGCATGCGGGAATTCACCCATCGCGTGCTTCAGCAAGATGGGTAACCGACCCGACGCGACCTAAGCCCCGTCGTCCATAACGTCGTCGACATGGCAAACCTGGCGATGTTCGCGGGATCGGTCTCGACAGTACTGTTCGCCGTCAGCACATTGCCCATGTTGATCAAGGCCGCGCGCACCAAGGAGCTCAACTCCTACAGCCGGGGCAACCTGGTGCTGGCCAACGTCGGCAACGCAGTGCATAGCATCTACGTCTTTCAGTTGCCGGCCGGCCCGATCTGGGCCTTACACGGCTTCTACATCGTCGCATCGGGGCTGATGCTCCTCTGGCATCTGCGGTACGCGACCGCATCGCCTCGGTCAGTCGGCGTTCCTCATCACATTGGAGGTAATCATGACGATCGAACACATCGAGACAGCCATCATCGGAGCCGGCCAGGCCGGTCTGGCGACCGCGTACCACCTGCAACGGCGGGGACGTTCCTGCCTGATCCTCGATGGCAACGAACACGTCGGCGACAACTGGCGCGCCCAATGGGACTCCCTGCGCCTCTACACACCGGCGGGATACGACAGCCTGCCCGGCCTGCCGTTCCCCGGTCCGCGATGGTCCTATCCGACCAAGGACCAGGTCGCCGACTACCTGGCGGCGTATGCCAAACGATTCGAACTCCCGGTGCGCACGCTCGCCCGAGTGGACCGGCTGCAAGCCATCGATGGGAAGTACCTGCTTCGGCTCGGAGCTGACAGCATCATCACCGAGAATGTGGTGGTGGCGACCGGGACCTTCGGCCGCACCCCGAGCATTCCTGACTTCGCCTTGGATCTCGACCCTTCGATTCGACAGCTGCACTCCAGCGAGTACCGCAACCCTGCGCAGCTGAAGCCTGGTTCGGTGCTCGTCGTTGGCGCTTCACACTCTGGCACCGACATCGCGTTCGAGGTTGCATCCACCCGTCCGACGGTCCTGGCCGGTCGCGACCCCGGTCAGGTGCCGGTACGGCTCGACCATTGGAGTGCGCGGGTGGTTTTCCCGGCCATTGGGTTTCTCGCCAAGCACGTGCTCACCCGGCGCACGCCGATCGGCCGGAAAGCGGTGGCCGGGGTCCGGTTCCACGGCCTACCGATGTTGCGGGTGAAGCGGTCCGATCTGCAAGCACGCGGTGTGGACCGAATCCTGGGGCGGGTGACTGGCGCTCGCGACGGGCGACCGGTCGTTGACGGCGTCGGAGCGCTCGACGTGTCGAATGTGGTGTGGTGCACCGGCTTCCGCCAGGTGTTCGACTGGATTGATATGCCCATTTTCGGGGCCGACGGCTGGCCTCAGGAGATGCGCGGCGTGGTGCCAAAGGCACCGGGCTTGTTCTTCTGCGGGCTCGCGTTCCAGTACGCGGCCGCCTCAACGGTGCTGCCAGGAGTTGGCAGAGATGCCGCCTATGTCGCAGAGCAGATCAAGGCCCGAGTCGGAACCTCGGTAGCGCTCGCAGCCTAAGTCCGATGACGCGTAACCTCTGAGCGGGAGGCTGCAATGGGCGTCGGACAGGACAAGACCGTCGATGTGTTGGTGCAGGCTCGCGAAGCGTACGAGCGTGGCGACTGGGTGCTTGCCTTTGATCGGCTGCATGGGGCCGACGACCTTGATCCCGAGGACACCATGACGTTGGCGACGTCTGCCTATCTGGTGGGGAATGTCGACGATGCCGTTCGCGCTCTGCAGGCCGGATATCAGGACAGCATCCGGAACGGGGATTCGCTTGGAGGCGTCCGCTTCGCCTTCTGGCTGAGCCTGGTGCTGATCCTTCGAGGGGAGATGGCGGTCGGAGGCGGCTGGATCGCCCGTGCGCAACGGCTGCTCGAGAGCGAGCCCGAGGATGTCGTCGAACGTGGGTACCTACTGATCCACGAGTTCTATCAACATCTCAGTCGCGGCGACGTTGCCAGGGCCGGCGAGACGGCAGTTCGTGTCGTCGAGGCAGGTCGCCGCTTCACCGATCACGACTTGATCGCTCAAGGCTTGGTGAGTCAGGGCCGTTTGCTGATCTACTCGGGTCGGGTGCCGGAAGGACTTGCTCTGCTCGATGAGGCGATGGTCGAGATCTCGACTGCGGAGGTCTCGCCGATCATTGCCGGGATGGTCTACTGCGCAATGATCGAGGGGTGCCAGGAGTTGTCAGATTTCTCTCGCGCGGCCTCTTGGACCACTGCCCTGACCACATGGTGTGATGCGCAGCCTGGCCTGGTTCCCTTCACCGGTCAATGCTCGCTGCACCGTGGACAGATCATGCGGCTGCATGGGGCCTACGACGAAGCGCTCGCTGAATATGCTCTCGCTCAGCGCCGATACCAGGCGGAGGGTACGCCGGCACCAGCCGGACGAGCGCTGACCGAGCAAGGTGACGTGCAGCGCATCCGCGGCAGACTCGACGAGGCGGAAGCCGCCTATCAAAAGGCAGCTGAGCTCGGCCACGAGCCCCAACCAGGTCTGGCGTTGGTGTGGCTCGCTCGCGGTCGGACAGCGGCGGCGATCTCGGCGATCAACCGGCTGCTAGCTGAAGCGCAGGGGCCGGTGCACAAATCCTGGATGCTTCCGGCCGCTGTGGAGATTCTGGTTTCGGCTGGCCTTGTCGACCAGGCCCGCCAGCATTCCGAGGAACTCGCCGGCATCGCGTCGTCATTCGGCAACTCCGCACTCCGGGCGATGGCGAAGTACGCGGCGGCGACGGTGCATCTGGCATCCGGTGAGACGGAGTCCGCGCTCAGCAACGCGCGAGAGTCGTCTCGCATTTGGAGCGACGTCGGGTCGCCGTACGAGTCAGCACGGGCGCGGGTGCTGGTGGCACGGGCACTGCGCGAGCTGGGTGATGAGGATTCAGCAGCCACGGAATTTGCGGTTGCCCGCCGTACCTTTGCTGAGGTAGGTGCGGCGCCGGCGGCTCACGAGGTCGACCAGCTCCTGGGGCGGACGCGGCCCGGCGGTCTCACCGAACGCGAGGTCGAAGTGCTGAGACTGGTGGCTGCGGGACGCAGCAATCACGAGATCGCCGACCTTCTGGTGCTGAGTCAGAAAACGGTCGAGCGGCACCTCAGCAACATCTTCACGAAGCTGAATGTGCCATCGCGGACGGCTGCGGCGGCGTACGCCCATGAGCATGGGCTGATGTCATGATCATGCCCATGGACCCTGCCAGCCGCCGGAGTCGGCGGCCAGGCCTTCCGCTGCGGTCGGACCCCAGGAGCCAGGATCGTAGGAGTGCACAGCTGGTGGTGCGTCCAGCAAGGGCTGCATGATCCGCCAGGTCTCTTCAACACCGTCCTGCCGCGTGAATCGGGTAGCCTGGCCCACCATCGCGGCGTGGAGCAACACCTCGTACGGCGTCGGACCCTCGCCTCCTTCCTCCGCGAACTCCATGTCCAACGTGATCGATTCTGGGCGCATGCTGTCCGCGCGTCGCGCATCGACGCTGATCTGAATCCCCGTTGACGGATCCAGCCTGACCACGAGCTGATTCGGCTCTGCGTGGCGAGCTCCCCACTGACCAAGGCCCAGTCGGGGCGGGTCCTTGAAGACCAGTCGCACCTCGGTCTCGGTCACCGGCAGACGTTTCCCGGTACGGATGAAGAACGGAACACCGGACCAGCGCCAGTTGTCGATCTCCAGCCGCAAGGCGGCGTACGTTTCCGTGCTGGAGTCGGCGGCGACTCCTTCGATGTCGCGGTATCCCTGGTACTGACCGCGAACATACGCCGTGGGATCCGCCGAAAGCGTCGCCTTGAAGAGGGCGACCTTGGCGTAGTTCAATGTTTCCGGATCACCACCGGCCGGCGGCTCCATCGCAGTGGCCGCGACCACCTGCATCAGGTGATTGACAACGACATCGCGCAGTGCGCCGACCGGGTCGTAGAAGTGGCCGCGATCTTCGACGCCGAAAGTCTCCGCCATGGTGATCTGGACACATTTGACGTAATTCCGGTTCCAGACCGGCTCGAGCATGGTGTTGGCGAAACGCAGGTAGAGGATCTCCTCCAGCCCCATCTTTCCCAGGTAGTGGTCGATCCGGTACAGCTGCGACTCGTCGATGTATTGGTGAAGATCGTCCGCCAAGGCGCGAGCCGAAGCGAGATCATGGCCAAATGGCTTCTCCACTACCACGCGTCCGGTCTTGATCAGGTCTGCCTCGGCGAGTCCTTTGACCGTGGTTGCGAAGAGGAATGGCGGGATCTCGAGATAGAACACCGGACATTCAGCGCCCTTGATCGCGTCACCGATTCGCTGGTAGGTCGCTGCATCGGCAAAATCGCCGTGCACGTACGAAAGTCGCGCCGCGAACCGATCGAAGATCGTCTTGTCCAGTTGCTCGCCAGTCGCGGTGATCGACTCGCGAGCGCGTTCCACGAGTTGATCAACAGTCCAGTCCCTGCTGGCGACACCGACGATGGGGCACTGCAGCAGCCCGCGGCTTTCGAGTCGGTACAGCGAACGGAACGTCATCACCTTCGCCAAGTCACCCGTAATACCGAAGATCACAAAGACGTCGGCCTGCTGTTGTTGAGGTCCCGTCGAGCTGCTACGTCCTACCATCGCCATCTCCTCGATCGAGTGTTTGTGGTCGGGTGGAGCCGAGGTCAAACTCCGGCTTTTCTCCCTCGTCGTCGTCTCCCCAGTCGATGCGGGTCGCATCCGGTCGATCAACTACCGCAGTCGCACGCTCTTTGCTGAAGTAGTCCCATCCCCAGGCGATGAACGTGTCGATCTTGTTGCGGGTGCCACTGAGCAGCATGGCGTGTACACCGAGCCAGGCTGCGAATGCGACTGGGCCATCGACCTCGTGACGGTGCGGGCCCATCTCGGCGACGGCGGCGTTGCGGCCGATCATCGCCATGATGCCCTTGTCCTTGTAGTGGAAAGCCGTGCGGTCGTTGCCGGCGATCTCGGCGAGGATGTTGCGCGCCGCCCAGGCTCCGGATTGCTGAGCGACCGATCCGAGCTGAGGGAGCGCAACTCTGTCGGAGTTGGGAATGTTCGCCGCGTCTCCCAGGGCGTACACCTGCGGGTGTTCGGCCACCGTCAGGTCGGATTGCACATCGATCCGGCCCCCGTGTCCGTGGGGAAGGTCCGCCGCGGCGACCACGTCGACTGGTTTCTCGCCGCCGCCCCAGATCACGGTCCGGGTCATGATCGTGTCCCCGTCGCTGAGCGTCACCCGATCAGGGAAAACTTCCTTCACGCCAACGCCGAGATGCAGCACGACGCCATCGCGTTGCAATCGCTCGGCGGCATAAGCATGAGCCTTCTCAGAGAACGGTGCCAACAGCACATCACCATGATCGATAAGATGGACTGTCGCTGCCTGGCCAAGCGACTGATAGCGCTCAGGCACCACGTCGCGCAGAGCTTCGGCCAGTGCGCCCGCTGTTTCAACTCCGGTTGGCCCGCCGCCGACTATCACGAAGTTCAATG
Organism: Propionibacteriaceae bacterium; assembly: GCA_021323255.1. Classification (GTDB taxonomy): domain Bacteria; phylum Actinomycetota; class Actinomycetes; order Propionibacteriales; family Propionibacteriaceae; genus Microlunatus. Next base: position 22,054 of record JAJTCL010000001.1, read on the forward strand.
AACCCTGCCCGCCGAGCTCTGGGCGCTCCGCGGTCGCATCCAGAACATCGAGAATGCGGCCACGCAGTCTTTCGGCGTGGTTCACCGAGTAGAGCGGCAGCGAGTGCTCGGGGGCTCCGGGGGTGCCGAAGAAATTCGGTTGGGCGCCGGCAGCGATGACCAGGTAGTCCGCTGACAGCACTGATCCGGAGGTCGTGGTGACCGACCGTGCGTCCGGATCGATCGCTGTCACGGCCTCCCGGCGGAAGTCGACACTCTTCTCATGACGAAAGATCCCTCGCAGTGGCCGGGCAATGTCACAGGCAGCCAATTGGGCGGTCGCCACCTGGTACAGCAGCGGCTGGAACTGGTGGTAGTTATTGCGGTCAAGCAGGATCAGGTCGACGTCATGTTTGGCGAGTTGCTGGGCGCAGCTGATCCCGGCGAACCCGCCTCCCACAATGATCACTCTTGGGGCCACGGTTGGGTCACTCATGCGTTATCGCCTCCTTCGGAGGCTGTTGGCCGATGGGCAGGTCGTATCAATCGTCTAACTGTCGAGGCGGGATCTGCATCGCCCCACGCGGGTGAGTCACCCCGGACGGGTGATGCCTCTGGCCCATTCCATCGGTCAGGCTCGTGGCGTCACAGATCAGTAGGTGCGGTCGAGTGGGTTTGCTCTCGACACCCCTTAACCGAAGGATCGGTGTCATTGACCGCGACACTTAGCGCACTGACGGCGATCGTCTTCGTCAACCCGGTGCCGTGGGCTCGCGCACAGATGGCGTTCACGCTTGCCTTCCACATCATCTTGGTTCCGCTCGGTGTCTCGTGGGCCTTCATGACCTTGATCGCCAACTATCGGGGGCTTCGGCACCAGGACAGGGCTGCCCTGGTGCTGGCCCAGCGCTGGTCGAAGTTCATGGCAGTGACCTTCGCCGTAGGAGCGGTCACCGGCACCGTGCTGACCTTCGAGTTCGGATTGCTGTGGCCTCGATTCATGGGGCAGTGGGGTGAGGCCTTCGGCATACCCTTCGCATTCGAGGGCCTGTTTTTCTTCACCGAGGCGATTTTCATCGCGATCTACATCTTCGGATGGCGGCGGCTGAAGCCGTGGGCGCACTTTTGGACCGGCGTGCCGATCGTCCTTGCCGGAATCTTCGGCAGCATCTCGGTGGTTGCCGCGAACGCCTGGATGAACGCGCCGTCCGGCTTCGTGCTCGACTCGGACGGCCGGGTGATCGAGGTCGACCCGATTCAGGTGATCTTCAACGACTCCATGCCGCTACAGGCAGCGCACATGTTGATCGCCGCGTACCTGGTCGGCGGATTCCTGGTTGCCTCGGTCTATGCCACCGGGATGTTGCGAGGTCGTCGCGACCGCTACCACTACCTCGGCTTCGTGATCGCCTTCAGCGTCGGGGCCGTTGCCACACCGATCCAGATCGGTGTTGGGGATCTGCTGGCCCGTTGGGTCTACAGCAACCAGCCGGTCAAATTCGCGGCCATCGAACTGGTGCCGACGACCAGCAGCGACGTCCCCGAGACTCTGCTGGGTCATCTCAACGAGGACGGCACGGTCAGCGGCGGCATCCCGATTCCCGGCCTCGCGTCCTGGCTTTCCGACCCGAGCACGGGCAGAGCGACGGTGGTACAGGGTCTTGACACCGTGCCGCCAGACCAACGGCCGACTGTCCGGCAGACCAACATCGTCCATCTGTGCTGGGACATCATGGTGGGCCTCGGGACGCTGCTGTTCCTGCTGTCGGTGTGGTACGCGGTGTCATGGATCTTCCGCCGCCGGATGCCGAGGAGTAAGTGGTTTCTCCGGGCTGCTGCCGTATCCGGCGTACTCGCAGTGATCACCATGGAAGCCGGCTGGGTCGTGACCGAGGTAGGACGGCAGCCGTGGATCGTCTACGGGCATATGAAGGTCGAGGACGCGGTGACGGCCAACACCGGTGTATGGATCACCTTCTTCGCCGTGGTCGTGCTGTACGCCCTTGTTGGCACCACAACGATTTTGGTGTTGCGCGGTATGAGCCGGCGGTTCCGCACCGCCGAGGACTTTATTGATCATGACACCCCGTACGGCCCGAGCCAGCCCGAAGTGCCTGCCGGCGCAGAGGAGGCGATCGGGTGAGCACGGCGGTCGCCGTAGTGCTGCTGCTGGCCGTGGTCGTGTACGCGGTCTTCGGAGGCGCCGACTTTGGAGCGGGCTTCTGGGACCTCACCGCAGGCGGGCCGCAGCGCGGCGAACGTCCGCGCGACGTCATCGAGCACTCCATCGGACCGGTCTGGGAAGCCAACCACGTCTGGTTGATCTTCATCTTCGTGATCTTGTGGACGTCGTTCCCGGAGGCATACGCCTCGATCACGCTGACCCTTTTCGTGCCGCTGACCATCGCAGCCCTCGGCATTGTGCTGCGAGGGGCCAGCTTTGCATTCCGGAAGGCTGTCGTCGATATGCGTTATCGCCGGGCTTTCGGGGCCGCGTTTGCCGTTTCCTCGGTGCTGGTGCCCTACTGCATGGGAGCCATTGCCGGCGGCATCGCCTCCGGACGAGTACCGGCTGGGGGCCAGGCTGGGGATCCGGTGCAGAGCTGGATCAATCCGACTTCCGTCCTCGGCGGTGTCCTCGCTGTGGCAGCCGCGGCGTACCTCGCCGCGGTCTATCTCGTCTGGGACGCACGGCGCCTGGATGCGGAGATGGCCGAATACTTTCGCCGCAGAGCCGTTGCCGCAGCCGCTGGAGTCGGCGTCATCGGCCTTGTCGGCATCTTTGTGCTCGCCGGTGACGCGTCGTATCTCTTCGACGGTTTGACGTCACGAGCATTGCCGCTGGTCATTCTCAGCGCTCTGTGCGGGCTCGGTGCGCTCGTGCTGCTGGTTCGCAACGCTCCCCGGGGTGCTCGGCTGCTCGCCGTCATTGCCGTCGCAAGCGTCATCGTCGGCTGGGGCGTGGCCCAGTGGCCCTACCTGTTGCCGGAGAGCCTGACCTTCTCGGCGGCTGCGGCTCCTGGCGGCACCCAGGCGGCTGTGTTGGTTGTGGTTCTGCTCGCAGGCGCAATCGTTGTGCCAGGGTTCGTACTGCTCTTCGTCCTTCATCAGAAGGGACTTCTTCCGGAGGAAGGTGTGGAGGATCGGCCGGCTGTCGAGCGCGGGTGACTCGGAGGGCCGACCTATCGCTCAACTGGATGCTGATGAATCATCGGTGAGCGCCCAGCGCAGTGTGTGCATGGCAGAACGACCCAGCGGTCTGACCAGGGCACGTTCGGTGATCGGCAGTGCCGGCAGCAGCAGTTGGGTACGGGCCCAGCTTGGCAAGATGGAGACCGCGCTTGCCGCAAGCAGGTGGTAGCCGGCTCGCGTGAGCCCAGTGAATGGTGGGCGCACCAAAAGCAGGCTGCTCGCCTCTCGGGCCAGACCGGAGCCACTGAGCTCGGGCCGGTAGCTCTCCAGGGTCGCAGTCAGCTCAGCAACGGTCGTCGGTGGGTCGAGAACGCCCAGTTTGGCGGCAACAAGGCCGGTTTGGCGGACGTAGTCGTCAGCTTCCGCTGACGTCAGCGCGTCGGCACCGAAGGCCTCAAATGCCCTGAGGAAGCTGTCCACTTCGGCGACATGGACCCACATGAGCAGATGCGGGTCGTCGGCGGCGTACGGCCTGCCATCCGGGGTCGTCCCATGCACTCGGCGATGGATCGCCCGGACGGCAGCGATTGAGCGCTCGGCGTCAGGCACCGTGCCGTATGTGGTCATGGCGACATACCTGCTGGTGCGCTGGAATCGGCCCCAGAAGTCGCGGCGGAAGCCGGCGTGCTCAACGACCGCATGCAGCGCTACTGGATGGAGCGCCTGCAGCAGCAATGCACGAATCCCCCCGACGAACATCGACGTATCGCCGTGCACCCGCCAGATCGCATCCCGCTCATCGAACCAACGCTCGCCTGCGCGCCAGATCTCGGCATGCTGCGCCTCGAAGTCACCGGCCACGCGTTCCCGTACGGCTTTCGCGATACTGTCGCGCGGATTGGGGAGTGTCCCGATCACCACATAGCGGAGCGTATGCGCTGACCGAAGCGCAGCCGCGGGTACAACTGCCCGCGCTCAAGTCGGCGGCGGGATCTTCCTCGCGTCAGGGACGATGATCCACATCAGTAGGTAGATCACCAGTCCCGATCCACCGACCACGGCGAGTACCAGGAAGAGCACGCGGATCAGCGTCGCGTCGACGTTGAAGTACTCGGCCAGGCCGCCACACACACCGGCCACCATGCGTTGGCTCCGGCTGCGGTATAGCTTGCGGGGTTCTTCCATTGCCTGCCTCTCTCGATTCGGCCCGATGGCCAGCGATCCCCCGTGAGATGAGCGTTTCACCATTTCGGCTGTCCGGACAACCTCCAGTGCTTCGGTCACTGCATCCCCGAGGCACTCGGTGATTGCCAGTGGGGGTACGAGAAATCGTCGCCAAATCGAACCGCCAGAGCATCGGGAACGTACTCATCAAAGAAGCTGAGCAGATCTGGGCAATGGACACATCTCATTTATGGCATAGCGGAAGAAATGGGCCCTGTCGTATTCTGGTGACTCGGCGCTGATCGTAAAAATGGAAATTCTCATCTCCCTTTCATGACGCTCTAGTGAAATGCAAGGGTGGTGACCAAGTCGCACTCGGGGGTCTGAGGAATCAGGCGGGCCGATGGCAAACATCTCCGTGGAAGCGATCCATCTCACGAAACACTACGGCGCGTACAACGCCGTTGACGATGTCAGCTTTTCGGGGTCCCAGGGCGAAATCATCGGCTTGCTCGGCCCTAATGGAGCCGGCAAGACGACGACGATTCGACTGCTGACTACAGTGCTCGGGCCCACCAGCGGTGAGTTCTCCATCGCGGGCCATCAGTCCACCGCGGCGACTGAGATTCGGCGCTGTATCGGTGTGCTGCCCGAGAGCAGCGGCTACCCGAGTCATCAGACTGGGGGCGAATACCTGCGCTTCTATGCGCGCCTGTATGGCTTGAGCCGCCGTCAGGCACGCAGCCTGAGTGTTGAGCTGTTAGCTGCCGTCGGGCTGGAACAATGGGGCCGATCCCGAATTTCCATCTATAGCAGGGGGATGCGGCAGCGGCTCGGGATTGCCCGAGCACTCGTCAACGACCCGTCGGTGGTATTTCTGGACGAGCCGACGCTGGGGCTGGATCCGGCCGGTCAAGCTCAGGTTCTCGACATTATTCGCACCGTCGCCAACGCCCGCGACGCGACTGTCGTGTTGAGCACTCACCTACTTCCCGAGGTGGAGCAAGTCTGTTCCAAGGTAGTGATCTTGAATCAGGGCAGGGTGCTGGTATCCGGCAGTGTCGGGGAGGTGATCGGCAGGGCCCTGATCGAGCACTCTGCTCATCTCCGAGTGCCGCTCCATCATGTTGAGCGCGCTCGGCAGGCGCTGATGCAATTCCCTGGTCTCACCATCAATCAGGTCGAAGGTCAGCCGGATCTGCTGCGGATTGCTGTTGAGACACCAGGTGCTGCCTCAGCTGCCTCGCCAGCAGAGGCGATGAACGCCGGCCTGACAGCAGTCACGGCGGCAGGGATCCCAGTCCTCCGGTTTGAGCTGGAAGGTGCGCGCTTGTCAGATGCGTTCCTCAAGATGACCAGCGAGGCCGTCGCATGACGCTGCAAGTAGCACCGCCTGCGGTTGGCACCCGGCAGGATGTGCAAGCCGGCGAAGGCCAGCCCGGCTGGCTTGTCGTCGCCCAGCAAGAATGCCGTGATCTGTGGACCAGTGGGCGCGGGTTGATTCTGCTGTTTCTGTTCAGCGTTTTGTTGAGCGCCGTGACCTACCTGACCTCGACCAACCAAGCCCTGAACTTCCTCGAGCAACGCGAGTCAGTCAATCTCGTCCTGCAGTTTGCGGTCGCTGTGGGCGTTCTGGCGACGTTGGTCGTGGGAGCTGATGGGATCAGCGGGGAGCGCGAGCGCGGAACGTTGGAGACCCTACTGGTCACACCGGTCGCGCGACGCTCGATCATTGTGGGCAAGCTCATCGCCGCTCTGACGCTGTGGTTTGCCACATTCGGAGTCAGCATCCCGTACCTGTGGGTGCTCGGTCGTGAGGTGGGCATTCTGGGACCGGCGCTGGCACTCGGCTTCGGCGTGGGGACCTTGCTGGCCGTCGGCCTGGGTTCGATCGGCTTGTTGATCAGTGCAGCGTGCAACTCGAACAAGACCAGCATCGCGGCCAGCATCTTCTTGTTGCTGATCTTGTTCGCACCAACTCAACTGCCCAGCGGATTGCCGCAGGGCTGGTTCTTCGAGGTACTGCTGCGAGCCAATCCGGTGGCCTCAGGGCTCGCGTACATCTCCGCGCTGCTCGTGGAGGGCCACGCCTGGACTCAGGACCTCTCCTACCTGATCACGCCGCTGCTCACAGCGATCATCGCGGGCAGCGCGCTCATCTTCGCGGGTCCTCAGCTGGTACGGCTGACGCGAGGGGTGAATGCGGGATGAGGAAGCTGCTCGTGATTGGGGTTCTGGTCGGTGTCTTCGCCTGTCTGTCGGCGCCTGCTGTTGCGGCGCCGCTGAGGGTGCAGGTAGTCGCCGAACCGGCGCGCGTCGAGACGGTCCTTGGCGGCCGCTTCGTGATCACCACCGAGGTGAGGAATACCGGCGCTGCAGCGACCGGCGACATCCTGGCGCACCTGAACGTGGCGAGCATCGAGGGCACCGTCTATGTCGATCCGGAGGATTGGTCGCCGAGTCGCAGCCAGCAACTGTCCCTGAAACCGGGCGAAAGCCGGAAGCTCTCCTGGGAGTTGCAGGCCGTCAATTCCGGCCACTTCGCTGCGTATGTTGTCATCGTGCCGTTCGGCAGCACGGTAGCCGGCAATGAGGAGTTACTGATCAGCCCGCTCGTCGATGTTGCCGTCGCAAGCCGGTCCACATTGACGGCCCAAGGTGCACTGCCTATTGTCCTGTCGGTCCCCTTGCTACTCGGCTTGGCCGCCGCCGGTGTGTACTTCGGGGCTCGCCGTCGAGGCTCGAAGCGATGAAGCCTGACTCCCTGGTCCGCCTGCCCAACCCACAAGCGGCTCCAGAGCAACGGGACAGCGGAGGGGCGGCGCCCGCGGTGTCGGTCATCATCGCGACCTACAACGCCGGCCCACTGCTGGGGCAGGCATTGGATGCGCTCGCCGGTCAGAGTCTGCCCGCGCACCTGATCGAGATCATCGTTGTCGACGACGGTTCAACCGACGACACCTGGCGCTGTCTCAGTGAGCTGCAGGGCATGCGATCCAATCTCAAGATCTTCCAGCAGCCGCACACCGGAGGTCCCAGCGCAGGTCGCAATCGCGGTCTGTCCGAAGCCACCGGTGGCTATGTCTTCTTTCACGATGCAGACGACTTCCTCGGTCCGGACGCGCTGCGGCGGCTGGTCAACCTGGCGCAGCAACAAGACTCTGACATCGTGATCCCACGGGTCAGCTGGTTCGGGAAACCAGGCGCCAAGCCACCTTCGACCAGAACGGTGCTTGACGCTGACGTTGTGGACAACGGTGTCTGGGGCGCACTGACCCCCCATAAGTTGGTCAGACGGTCGCTCATCGAAGCCCTGGAACTACGGTTCAACGAGGACATGGTGCAAGGTGAAGATCAAGTGTTCATGGCAACCTGCCTCTTCGCTGCCCGCAAGATCAGCATCCTCGGTGGCAGGAACCTCTACAACCGGCGGCTGCTGCCTGACAACAGCAACCTGTCACGCCAGCGGCAGACATTGGCCAACAAGCAGCTGACCACTACCCGGATGGTGGCGCTGGTGGTGGCGAACACCACACTGGGCGAGCGTCGGGATCGCCTGCTTCGCCGAGTCTTCGTACGCACCCTCTCGTCGGCTCTGAACCGCCCGTTCATGGCGGCCAGCCCCGAAGAACGGAAGGATTTCCTCGAAGTGATGCGCGGCGAGGTCTTTCCTCACATGCCACGTTCGGTGCTGGGCGAACTCGCCGATCCCCAGCGGCTACGGATGATCACCGCACAGATCGGCAAGGCGGAAGATCTTGTCGAGCTCAATCAGGTGCTCCGCAAACCGCTCAGCTACGGTGCGGGCGATCTGCCGACCTACACGCTCGGGCCGCATCTCGACCAGCTCCTGAGCGTGGAAGCTCGCCAGGCCGGAGCGCCCCGGCTGCCCTCCTCGCCGACGCTCTGCGAGGTAGCAGTATCCCGGAGACGGCTGACCCTTACGGTGCGCCTGGAGGAGACCAGCGCCTCCTCCACTGGGCGGCTCAGACTGGCTGCCTGGCTTCCTGACAGCCAAGACTTTGTTGATCTTGGACCCGAGGCATCACGCCGGGGCTCGGTGCTCACCTTCAAGATCAGCGCTCGGCGCCTCTTGCGCGACGTGTCGGCTTCGTCGGAGCACCTGGGGGATGGCCTCAGCACCAAACGTCAATGGGTCCTGCTACTGCAGGCGGCGACAAAGGGAAGAATGACCGCGGCCAGCCCGATCGCGGTCGCCAGCGACGCGTTCCGGCCAGCGGCAGCTAACGGTGAAACGGGCGACTCCCGAATCCAGGTCGGCGCCACCCCGCGCGGCTTGGTCGTGGTTACGGCGATGCGGACGAGCCGGGCGCCCCTGTGGCATCGTCACCGCTTGGTGGTCTGAAGCGGCCCGTCAGCGTACGACGGTGAAGCGCGTACCGTCGGTGTATGCAGGGCGCAGCGGAGATCGGCCGCCGCAAGCGACGGTCCAACCGAGCCGTTGTGGCCGGGCTATCTCTCATCGTGGTG
>JAJTCL010000109.1 GCA_021323255.1 Propionibacteriaceae bacterium
TTTGGGATCGGCTGATCGCTCGGTTGGCGCCTGATTCGGTGATGATCAACAGCTTCCCGCGGACGAGCTTAATGCTGGAGTTCATGGAACTGGCCGGCGAGCGACGCGCCTGGATTCGGGTGTCCGGATAGCGCAGATGCGCCGCGCCGCACCTCGGGACCGCAACCTCCACCGCGCCGACCATGCAAGAACACTGGTGGTTCAGGAACGGTAGGTCGCCAGGCGTACGGCCACCGAGGCGATCCAGGCGAAGAGGGTGACGATGGCCATCAAGAATGTGGCGTTGCCCCACGGCAAGAGCAGGAGGACGACGAAGAGCACACTGGTCGCGAGAGAAAGGACAGCGATCGGTCGCCAGCCGGGATCACGTCGCACCGCGAGCGCCATTGTCAGTGGCGCGAGCACACCGGTCGCAATGATCAACAGGAACGCGATCCCGTGGATCCAGCCGTGCCATGTGTCGGGATTCCCGCCGCTCAGCATCGGAGTATCGACCCTGAAGGCGGCCAGTAGGAGCGCCACTCCGAGCAGGGCTAGCAGCAGGATGGCGACGCTGCTGGCCCGCTTTCGCGGCAGCTGATCGCGCACCGCGATGGCGAGGAGCATGATCAGCAAGCCGGTGATGACAAAGGTCGCGACTTGTGCCCAACCGTACGGCCCGCGCGCCAACGAACTGGGCCACGGGACCTGCTCGCCGCCCACGAATTCCCAGCCAAGCCGATGAAGATAATCAATGCTGGCCCAGCTGTTCAATCCCACCGAAATCAAGAAGAACGGCCCTGCGACCAACCCGGCGATCACTCCAGCACGGCGCAGCGCCTCACCCTTCTCAGCAGCGCTTGCGGTGCTGCCTGCCACCAGCCAAGGCTATGGCGATGGCCGAGTCATCGTCAAAGATCATCCGGGCGATGAGTGGATGTTCGAAGGCGCGGTTCCGGACAGTGGCATCCAGTTCGCCGACGATGCGGTGAGGGCGTCTGCCATGACCTTCGCACCCGGCGGCCGTGCTGGATAGGGTGGTCGGCGGGGAAGGCGCCGACGAAGCTGGTGCGGGCGGCGCGAATGACGCTCGCAATAGATGGACCGACTGGCGCACATGCTGCGGCCGGCTGGAGAGGTGCGCTGATGGCGGGACGCACCGTTAGGTGGCTCACCTGGGCCGTGGTCCCGCTCACCCTCCTCGGCTTCGGTGTCTACCTCGCGCTCGGACTGTCTGGTCCGAGAGTGAGCGGACCGGCTGCCTTCTCTCCTGACGATGCCATCTGGGTCCTTGGGCAGGCGGCATATGCAATAGTCGGCGCGGTAGTCGCCTCCCGACGGCCCGAATTACCGATCGGCTGGATTTTCTGCGTAGCCGGGCTCTTCGGCCTGGTGGAGGGTATCGCCGCGCGCGCTGCTGTGCATGCGTTAGGCGACTCATCGGGATCAACTGATGGCGGTACCGCTGCTTGGCTCTCGGCCGCTGTCTGGTATCCCCACAATGCCTTGCTGATGCTGGGGGTCCTGCTGTTTCCGTCGGGTCACCCACCGTCGCGTCGCTGGTGGGCAGTGGCCTGGGCCTTGGGAGCGGGTGCAGCGCTGTTCGCTGTTGGCATCGGGCTGCTTTGGCCAGCCAGAGGGATTGAGATGCTGGACGCCAGCCCGGGGAGCTCTCGTGCTCCGCTTGGCACCGCTTTCACGAATGTCGCGCTAGTAATACAGGCTGGGTGTGCCGCGGCCACAATCGTCGCTCTGCTGGTGCGGCTCCGGCGCGCTCCGGGCGAGGAACGTCAGCAGCTCAAGTGGCTCATCTACGCTGGCGCCCTGGTGGCGACCGGGCTACTGATGCTCGTTCCGGGGCAGCTCGAGTTCGGCTCTTCACCGGGCCTGCTCGATCTTGCAGGAGCCGCTCTCACGGCTGTCGGAGGAGTTGGCCTGCCGGTCGCTGTCGGCGTTGCCATCTTGCGTTACCGGCTGTACGACATTGACCTGCTGATCAGCCGGACCTTGGTCTACGGCCTGCTCACCGTGCTCGTCACCGTGGTGTACCTCGCGATCGTCGTTGGCATAGGCACGCTTGTAGGCTCCCGCGGAAATCAGGATCTGTTCCTCTCCATCGTCGCCACGGCTGTGATTGCAGTCGCCTTCCAGCCGGTCCGCGAACGCAGTCGACGGCTCGCCAACCGCCTCGTCTACGGCAAGCGAGCCAGCCCCTACGAGATACTTTCTGAATTTTCGCGGGGCATGGCCGGGGCCTCCACCGATGACTCCTTGCAGCAGATGACCCGGCTGGTCGTCGAGGCGACGGGCGCGGAGAGGGTGATCGTGTGGCTGCGGCTGGGCGAGCTGCTGCAGCCGCAGGCCCGTTGGCCCACCGGCGGCGCGCTTCCCAGGTCGATCGCGCTCGACGGCCGCAACCTGGACGAGGCGATATTGCAGACGCAGCCTGGCAGTCGGTCATTCCCCGTCCAACATGAAGACGAGCTGCTGGGGGCGCTGACTGTGACCATCTCTCCGCGGGAGCCACTCACCTCCGCCAGCGAGAAGCTGATCACCGACCTGGCCGCGCAGACTGGACTCGGTTTTCGCTTTCAGTACCTGAAGGAGCGGGCCCTGTTCGCCAGGGCACTGGCCTCCTTCCTTCCACCGGAGGTCGCCGACCTGGTCGAAGCCGCGCCGTCGGCACTGGCACTGCGGGAAGAGGTGGAGGCGACCGTCCTGTTCTCCGACATTCGCGGGTTCTCTTCGCTTGCCGAACGGCTCCCGCCCCGAGAAGTTGCCGAGGTAGTCGAGCGCCACCTGGCGGCCATGGTCGAGGTCGTCACCTCCAACGGCGGCGTGCTAGACAAGTTCGCCGGTGACGCGCTGATGGCAGTCTTCGGAGCGCCCCGTCCGGTCCCCGATCACGCACGGCGGGCGCTGGCATGCGCAGCCGCTATGCAGCGTCGCCAGGTGATGTTGAATGTGGACGCAGAGCGGGAGGGTCTTCCGTCGTTCGAAATAGGAATTGGCGTTAACACCGGGATGGTCATCGCGGGAACCCTTGGGGGCCCAGGGCGACTCGATTACACGGTACTGGGCGACGCGGTGAACATCGCCCAGCGGCTGCAGGCCACTGCGGCCGGCGGCGAGGTCCTGGCGACGGCCTTGACCGTGCGGCAATCGGGAGCCGACCGGGCAGAGCCCATCGGGCTCAAGCAGCTCAAAGGACGCCAAGAACTGGTCGATACCTACCGCATCCGATGGAAAGAGGAGCAGTCGTGATCAAGATCAAGACCCAGCCGGCTGGGGCGTCGTCGGTTGCCACCGCAGTAACCTGACCAGATGCCCGGCAGGTTGATCAGCAAGGCCCCAAAACCTCCTGAGGCCAATGAGCAACAGGCCGAACGCATGCGCACCAGAGTGCGCCTGCTCGTGCAGCTGACGACCCGCCACGGTCGTTACCGCCGCGGGCTGGTTCACGCGGCCAACAGCCTTACCCCGAATGAGGCCGCGGTGCTCGCAGATCTCGAGACACATGGCATGGACGTCAATCAGCTGCGCGATGTGCTGTACGGCGGGCACGTACTGGTCGACGACCCCGAGTTGTACGAGCGTTGGCGTTTTCCGAACGTGACTCGGGAGCGGCTGTCGAGCCACCATCGCTCGGTGGACAAGCAGAGTTATCCCGATCTGGGCATGCACGGTCCCCTGGTACGCGAGAAGCTGCATGGGCGCACCGCGACCGGCACCTGGATGCAGCTGGAGAAGACCCCGGCGGCGTTCGGTGCCGGACATCGGCTGCCGACGTGGAACGACGTGCTGCATCTGGTGGACTTCGTCATCTATCGCGTGACCAAGCAGAACGTCGGGCCCTGGGGACTCTCGGCGGTCACCGAGCGGCGACCGATGTACCTCTCACCGCAGCTGATGACAACGGTGCCGCTGCCGCACGGCACGGCTCAAAAGCTCACCTCGACGCTCGCCCGGCTGGACGCTGAGGATCAGCTCGTCAATACCACGGGCCATTCGCACTCCGATCTCGTTCACCGGTTCCTCGGGCCGCTGCGGAAGAATCCCTTGGTGGAGTTGGCGCCCGGCTTAGGGCGCGGGCGGGGTCGGGGGCTGTTCAGCAATTCGCAGGTGTGGGTCACCGAGTCTGCAGCGTCCACCGCCAGCCAGCTGCTGTCGGACGACAGGCGGTCCGAGCGCTGGACGTTGCCCGATGTGGTGAACGCCCGACCGATTGAAATAAACGTGGGCGCCCGACGCGTGCGCATGGCGGCCCGTCTCCCGGCCGAAGCTCGGAAGGAGTCATGACAGAGACACAGTCAGACGTCCGGCTCCCACCGGGCTTGATCGACGCGGTGCTCCATCTGGTAAGCACCGGATCGGTACCCCTTGGCGGTTACAGCCTCGCCGAGATGGTGGCAGTCGATGCCGTCGTCGACTTCCTCGACGAGATGCCGTCCGAGGAGGAGGTTGCCGAGGCCGTGCGTTCGCTGGCTGCGCGGCAGCTCCTGGTGGCCTTGCCGGGAACGGATCGCCTGCAGGTCCGTGGCGACCTGGGCATCGCAGTGGTGTTCCAGCAACGGGCGCGATCGGTCATCGATGCCCGCGTGACCGGCACCGATCCGGGGGAGCCGTGGCGCACGTTGCTGCTCCCACAGCCTGAGGGGGTCGTCCTCGAGGTGCTGATTGATGCCCTCGGCGTACACGAGCTCTCGCTCCGAGAGATCGACGAGTCGCTTCGCCGGCTGCGCGAACGGCTCCCAACGGGCAGCCCGGAGGGTGACTCCGCGGACCCCGACCAAGTGCTCGCCGCTGCGGAGCGGAGTGCGCTGGTGACGATCACCCAGTACTCCGCATCGGGCAGCACCGAGACGGCTCAACTGAGCGCCGACATCGTGCTCGCCAGACGGGATGGCCGGTTGTATGTGTTCACTCGCGACCCGGAGGATCCCGAGCGACTGGTCTCCCAGGGACTCGACGAGGGCGAGGTGCTCGAACTCATCCGAAGCCTCGCCGGACCAGGCGCTTATGGCGAAGGGGATATGCACTCCAACGCCGAGTCCGCACGAACCGGGCACATCGCCAAGGTGCGTGCCAAGATCATGAGGCGCCTGCACCGCGGCGAGCCGACAACCGCCTAACCTTCCGACTGGCTCAGTGGTTGCGATGGCGGCCACGTGCGCTGACAAGTCGGTTGTGATCAGGGGCGCTGCGCCGGCTCTGAGCTGCCGAAGACGCTCTTGGCCTCTTTGCTTGCGCGCTTGTCGAGCTTCAACGCCTCGGCACTCATCTCGGCCAAGCCCTGTGGCTTCAACTTGACGACGTTGACCAGCTCTTCTATCTCCTGCTCACCGCCGGAGTAATTGGGCTCTGTTGCGATGTGGCCAACGCCCGGACCGTAGTACTTGAACTCGCTGCCGTCCTCGAGGATGGCAAGCGACTTGAAGCAATCGAACGGGACGCACTTCCGCTCGTCGACCTTGGCAACTTCGGCGCGAATGGTCTCCTCCGAGGTTTGAGCCTGCACGAACTTCATGCCCTCTTTCGGGTCAGTCAACATCCAGACACCAGGCTTGGCATCGTTCTCGCCCGCAAGCCAGGCATCGACGGCGTTGACGAACTCGCCACCCTCGTAAAGCTCGGTGTACGACCCGAGGTACCAGATGTTCCCGAACTTGTCCTGCGCGAGGTAGTCCAGCGACGCTTCGCCAACCTGGCCGGCGTCGATGTCCTGGTCCAGAACCAGGACCGTACGGACGCCGTTCACTTCCTTCGTGACGTCGGTGACGGTGACGCGTAGCTGATGCGTGAGCTTCCGGCTTCCGCGCGTGATCGAGCCGTCCCGCAGCGTCTGAGTTCCGGGTACCAGTGGATACCACTTGTTCAGGTCACCCGTTGGCTCGCCGAAGTTCTTCGGGTCGAATTTCTTGTAGTTCGCGTTGACCCTCTGCACTGCCGGGCTACTGGGCCTGGGAGAAGGCGTCGGCGACGGCGTCGATGCTGCTACCTGCGTTGGCGTCGGGGTCGGCGACGGTGTTGGTGCCGTCTCCTGCGATGCCCCAGCACTGCAGGCTGCCGTCACGGATGCCACCACGAGAGCACCGGCGACAGCCAAAGCCTTACGTCGAAAGCGGACAGCCGCACGCATTTCGCTGACGATAACACCGACGTCTGATGTGCCGGATGTCGAGGTGCGACGGTTTTTCGATTGGCTACTCATCGCGTAACAGCTCCCCAGGAGGTAGACGACGAACAAGGGTGGTGGCCGCCAGCGACGCGATCACCGATACAGCGAGCACAAGCCCGGCCAGGAGAACCACCTCGGCCCCTGGCATGACGACTTCTGGGCGAAGGACGAACAGTGGGCGCAGCACAGTCACCAGGAAGTACGCCATGCCGGCGCCGACGAGCGCCCCGAGGCTCGCTCCGACCACTGCAACTCCGACAGACTCAGTGATCAGCAGCGATCGGATCTTTCCGATCAGCATGCCTTGGGCGCGCAGCGTGACGTACTCTCGCCTGCGCTGCAGCAACAGTCCGAAGACGAAGATCGTGATCGCGGTAGCCGCCATCGCCAAGCCATAAGCGGAGTCGAGAGTGAGCAGGCCGCGAATGTTCAGCGCCGCGAGGCTTGACTGATCCTTGTCGAGTGCCGTTGCCCGCGTGTCGATCTGTAGCGCATCCGTGGAACCAGGACCTTCTTGCAATCCCGCCACAGCTTGATCCAGCGTGGCCTCGGCCGGGTCGGCTGTCTGCGCCAGGAAGAACGTCGCGTTGGTCGAAGGAATGAGCTGCATCTGACGGTCGATGTTGACCAGGAGGTCCACGCCTTCGGGAAAGCCGGGAACGCGCTCGAAGAGTCCGATGACCTTCATCTCCGACAGCTGTTGGTCCTTGGTTGCCCGAGCGAAAAGAACCTGTACGTCGTCGCCAGGTTCCACATCTAGCCGATCAGCGAGCTCAAGGCCCAAGTACACCCCGTCCGGCCGGCGCTGCAAGGCCTCCATTGCGCTAGCCGCAGTTGTCCCGACGAAATCGGAATCCACCAGTGGCGCCACCTGTCCGAAAGCGGCCGGATCGACGGCGGCCATGTTCCCAGCGTCCTCGTTGAGCTCACTTTCCACGAGGGCATTCAGCAGGCCGTACACCACTGGCGTGGCCGTCTGGATGCCGGGGACCTCGAGCTTGTCAGCGTAGTGCGGCGGATGATCAACAGCGCTGATCGGTGCCGGCGTGATGCGGAGGTCCGAACCCACCACGAACCTCGCATCACGCGTCTTCGCTTGGTCATATGACGCGCTGAAGGAGGCCACGCTGGTGCCGAGGGCGACGATCAAGCCGACCATGATCACTGCTGAGGCCGCGGCCCAGGAGCGGCGCCGGACGCTACGCGTGAGGAGTCCTCTGAGTGGCCGGCCGAACCGGTGCCGACGTGGCAGTGGCAGATGGGCGAACACTTGCTGCACGACCCGGCCCAGCACTAGAACACCGCCGAGCCAAATTCCGATCGGGATGATCACCAGCTGCTGTCGCAACTCCACTGATCGGCCGTAGTACACCGATCCGCGCACACCCTCGAAGCCGCCGTGGCGACGCTGGTACCAGGCAACAGCAGCTGCCGCGCCCAAGATCAGAAAGTCGATCCCGAGAAGGCGCCAGAGCGGCGGTCGGGAGGCCAGTTGCGCTCGCTCGTCGGTGATCTGGTGGGTGATCGAGCGTCGACCGGCTGCGTACAGCGCGACGCCAGTAGCCAGAAATCCGACGCCTGCACCGAGCAAAGCGGAGATGAGGAGGCTCGCCGGAGAGGCGCTGGCCAAAGCGTCTGCGGACAGCACCAAAGCCGCCGAAATGAGACCCAATGCGACACCGAGGATCGACCCGACAACCGCGAGTGCGAGGGTGCGCAGCGCGTGCATGCGGAGCAGGTGGCGCCGGTTGGCGCCGCGGATCCGTAGGATCGCCTGTTCTCGACGCAGCGCACTGGCCAGCACGCCACCCGCGTATGAGGTGAGGATGGCAGCCAGCAGGGCACCGGGAAGTCCGAGGAAGACGAACATGCGTTTCGCCGTTCGAGCGTCCTCGCTGGCCACCTGGAGTGCGTTGGAGATGTTGTCGATCAAGACGTCTTGCCCGGGCGCGACGGCATTCACGGCGTCAGCGACAACTCGGTCGACTGCGAAGGATCGTGCCGGGGGCCGTCGTCACATTCTGGAATGCCGGAATGATCGTTTTCGAGAACACCTCGGGCCCGACGATCACCGAGTTTCGCACATAGACGAACTGCTCGAGCTGTTTTCCTTCCCGGCTGTAGAACAGCGACTTCGCCCGCGATACATCCGTTGTGCCGCTGATGCGTACGCTGAGGGGTTGGCTCATGCCGGGCACCCGAATCTGCACGACACCACCGGGACCGATGGACAAAGCTCGAGCCGCCTCCGCGCTGATCAAGCCCGAGCCCGGTTCGTAAGATCCGTTGATGATCTTGATGGATGGGTCCTGCACGAGGTAGCGGTTGTCCATGCCAAAGACGCGGACCGTTTCGGGGAGCCGCTTTGGGCCAGCCGAGAGTGAGCCGCGGTCGAGATCCACCAACGACAGCGGCTCTGCTCGCGCAACCCCGGGGATCTTGCTGATCTGGCGGGTCAGCTCGTCAAGACTGAGCGGTTCAGAGGTGTTGGCCTTGACCGGGATACCAATCTCACGGCTGGAGAAACTCGCGCTCGGACCCAAGGACGGGACCGACTCCACGGCTGAGTCCGCCACCACGTCGTATCCGAGCGTGATCTTGGACTTGGCCGGCACAGTGCCCAGGTTGAGACCGAGCTTGGCCTGCCCCTGAGCAAACGGGAAGTCACCGGCGGGATCGGTCACTCGCAAGCGGTCGAGCGTCGTCGAATTGGGGATGTAGCTCAAGGGCGGGACAGGTTCGTCTCTGATGACGACCTCATTGGCGGGATGGGAACTGTTGTTCACCAAGGCAAGCGTGACGTGCCCGCGTTGGCCGGGTTTCAGTCGGGACGGCGTGATGTGCTGGGTGAGGCGAACCTGATTGCCCAGTGGATCGGAGAGGACCCGTTGCATGTCGATCGGGATGGGAGCGATCGCGCGCTCGGTCATAGTCGCAGACGAGCCGTCGATGAAGAACAAGACGGCCGAGAACAGGCCGATCCCCAGCGTCATCCCGGCGAGTGCGGTGAGACTACGCCTGGGGTTGCGGCGTAGGTCGCGCCAGACGTAGCTGCCGATCATGAGAGCCGTCCGTCGCGCAGGTGGACCTGCCGGGACAACCGCTTGGCGGCGCCGCGATCATGGGTCACCATGATCAACGTCGCGCCGATCTCGCGCTGCATGGCCAGCAGTAGGTCGATGACGCCGGCAGCATTGGCCGTATCCAACGCACCGGTCGGTTCGTCGGCGAGAATGATCTTGGGTTGGTGCGCGATTGCCCGGGCCACCGCAGCCCGTTGCCGCTGGCCACCCGAGAGGTGGTCGGGGAGCCGGTAGGCCAGGCCAGCGAGGCCGAGTTCGGCGAGCACTGCTAGTGATGTCCCGGTCCCCGACGACTTTCCGTTCAGCGATAGCTGAAGTCCCACGTTTTCCAGCAGGGTAAGGAAAGGAAGCAGGTTGTCCGCCTGGTAGATGAACCCGATGTGGCGGCGTCGAAAGTCACAGCGATCACGCTCGGATAATTCCGAGATCTCCGCACCGCCGATCCGTACGCTGCCCCACGTTGGCCGAGCCAGCCCCCCGATCACACCGAGCAGCGTCGACTTGCCACCACCGCTGGGGCCGGTGATCGCCACGCTCGACCCGCCATCGACAGTGAGGGAGACGCCGTCGAGGGCGCGTACCGGTCCGCTGGCTGTCTGGTGTTCAACAATCACCGAGTCCATGGTGATGGAGGCGTCGATGCTCACCCCCGAACCACCTTGTGATCAGCAAGGCGCAGGGATCGGTCGGCTTGGCGGGCGAGCTGCTCGTCGTGGGTCACATACAAGACAGTGAGGTTGCGCTCGCGGCAGGCCGTGAAAATCATTTCCATGACGTCGGCTGCCGTCGTGGAGTCCAGTTGGCCGACCACCTCATCGGCAAGGAGCAGATCCGGTTCATTGGCCAACGCCACGGCTATTGCCACTCGCTGCGACTCCCCGCCGGACAGTTGTCGGGGAAGATGATTCACCCGGTGCCCGAGTCCGAGGTCGACCAAGAGTTCTCGAGCACGTGCCATGGGACGTCGACCCGAGGCGAACCCAAGAGCCAGCTCCACGTTCTCGACCGCGGTCAGGAATGGGATCAGATTCTCGGATTGGAGGACAAAGCCGATCCGCTCCGCGCGAACACTGGCCCGGCCGTCGTCATCGAGCTGATCCATCTGCTGGCCGCCGACGTAGATATGTCCGGTATCGGGGCGCATCAGCCCAGCGATCAGCGACAGCAGTGTCGACTTTCCGCTCCCGGATCGACCGACGAGGCTGGTGGTCTCGCCGTAAGGCAGTTCCAGCGCGACCTGATCCAGCACATCATGTTTGGACGAACCGCCGCCGTAAGACTTCGACACTGCCTCGAGGCGGACGAATGGCTGCCCGGACGTGGGGGTCACACGGTCTCCCTCCGAGTGCGGTCCAGCGCCCCCGATATGCCCATAGCGCTTCACGCGATTGGGCATTTGTGAATACGGTACGCCCGGCAAGTAGTGAGATCACTCGCCTCGAGCGCCCTCAGTCCGCAGGCTCAGCTGGCGGAATGTTGTGATTGAGCCGGAAGAGGTTGTCCGGGTCGTACTTCCGTTTCACCGACTGCAAGCGTCCCAAGTTCGCACCAAATGTATTCCTGACGGACTTGTCGCTCTCTTCATACAGGCCAGGGAAATTGAAATACTCGCGATCACTCGAGAAGGGCTCGAGGGCACGAAAAACCTCCCTTCCCCAGTCGATGCATGCCGCGTCATCCTCTGGGCGCTCCCAGTTGGCCTCGATTCCGATGAGATACGGGGCGGAACGATCACCAAAGGCAGTGTTCTGCGGTGGTACCCGGCTCAGTGCGCCACCGAGGTGCCAGACATCCAAGGTGGAGTGGTGCGACGGGCTGGCTTCGTTGAGCCTGATGAGGGCGTCCATCGCCTCCGCAGACAGTTCGTTGAGGTATCTGGATTTCCAGTAGTAGGTATCTGGATTTCCAGTAGTAGCGCATCTCATGGGCCGGGTAGTCGGCGTCGAAGAAGCTTTGTACCTCCAGGTAGGAAGTCCTTCCGCTCAGATCAGCGATCGGTGAGCCGTAGTCGCGTAATGACTGCAAGGCGGCTTCACCTTCCTCGGCATCACCGGCATACATTGCGAGGTAAACGACAATCGGGACGCCGTGGTGCTCCGCCGGAATTTCTTCGATCTCTGGCGCGTGCCAGAGGATGGCGAAGGAGCTGATGTCATCCGATGCCGATTGGCTCCATTCGCGGTAGAACTGGAGCGCTGCTCGAGCGCCCGTCCCGGTACCCGGATGAATGACGAAAGCGAAG
>JAJTCL010000466.1 GCA_021323255.1 Propionibacteriaceae bacterium
GATGACTCTCAACCGGCCCGCGATCTGCTCCGGGGAGTACTTCTTGGCCAGGTCCGCCTCCACCATGCTACGCAGCCTCAGGTTGGTGAGCAGCTTCGCCGGCTTGGGCCGCGACGCCCGGTGATAGGCAAGCGCATGCGCCGACGTGGCCCGATAGCGCCCCAGCCCATCCACATTGCGACGCAGCTCCCGCGACACCGTCGACGAAGACCGACCCAGGACGGCTGCGATGGCCCGGATCGAATCACCCCGGGCCCGGCCGAGCGCGATCTCTTCCCGCTGCGCCAACGTCAGACACCGACCCTTGAGGTTGCGGCCTCGACAACGTCGGACGCCACCCGCCGCAGCCAGCCAGCGGGTGCCTTGTTTGCGATAACTGCCGGCCGCGATCGCAGCATCGTTGATGAACTCGCCAGCCGCCATGCCGCCCAGAACACCTGATAGACCTCAGAAACCATCCGATAAGAGAACCGCACCACAACACCCTCCGAACTAGGGATGTTGCGATCACTGCGAGAACCCGGGGTGCGGACGACCGCTAGAGGGCCCGCTTGCGGCACAAGATGCGTGTCTCGTGCCTAAGAGGGAACGGTTCGCAAGGAGGTCGATTGGTTGGTCACGGGGGGCGGCGTCGGAGGTCGTGCCACGATGGCACTCATGGCGACCTTGGCTGACCGGATCCTTGATCCGATTCGCTACGCGCCGCTGGATGATGACGTCCTGGCGAAGCGACTTGGGGTCGGGCACAGGCAGGCGGTGAATCAGGCGGCGCGTCGTCTGGAGGCTCAGGGCCGTCTCCGTCGGTTCACCGGGCCTGACGGAAAGATCGTCAATGCGCTGCCAGACAGCCCAGCGCAGCAATCCTCCGAACTGAGGCCTCCGTCGGTGGTGCTCGGCGGCAGTGACCACAGCCGGATTACCGAGGATGAGGTCGAGGAAGCCGTCCGCGCAAACCTCACCGCCCGGGGCTTCGAAGTCGCGGTTGCGTGGGGCCGCGTCCGTGGGATCGACATCGATGCCCGGCACCCCGACGGGCGCCGCTACCTCATCGAGGCCAAGGCCGAGGTCGGCAAGAATAGGCCTCAGCAGGTCAACTACTTCGTCGGCATGCTCGGCGAGCTGGTCCAGCGCATGGACGACGCGCAGGCCTCGTACGGGATCGCGCTGCCGGGCAACCGGCAGTACCGAGGCCTCGTTAACCGACTTCCCGCGCTAGCCAAGGAACGGCTGAGGCTCGCGGTGTTCTGGGTCAGCCGCGAGCACGACGAGTTGATCGTCGAGGTCGAGTCGTGACCCGCGTGATCGGTGTCGACGCCTGCAAGAAGGGCTGGGTCGGCGTCACCAGCGACCTGCGCGGCTACTTCGGCGCCACCATCGACCAACTCGTCGCCACTGCGGACGGCGACGGAGAACTGGAGGTAGCGGCTATCGACATCCCGATCGGCCTTCCGCTGACGGGTACCCGGCAGGCTGACGTTCTGGCCCGCGGGCTGGTCGGGAAGCGCAAGTCGTCTGTCTTTCCAACACCCATCCGGTCGGCCCTGCTCGCGACCTCGCATGCGGAAGGATCGGTCTATAACCTCCGCGCGACTGGAAAGGGCCTCACACGCCAGGCGTACGCCCTCGGGAAGAAGATCCTGGAGGTCGACGCCTGGGTCCGGACCGTGGATCGCCCGGTGATCGAAGTCCATCCTGAGATCTGTTTCGCCACGCTGGCGGGACATCCTCTTGCGCACTCGAAGTGGTCCTGGGCGGGCGCTGAGGAGCGGAGACGGCTCCTGGCGTCGGCTGGAATCTTGGTCCCAGCGGAAATTGGCGTGGCGGGAGAGGTGGCGGGCGTCGACGACATACTCGACGCTGCGGCTGCTTCCTGGACAGCCCGACGCTACGCGGAAGGCAGCGCTACCTGCCATCCCGAAACGCCCGAGCAGTTCGACGACGGACCGGTAGCCGCCATCTGGGCATGACGGATCCGCTCGCTTTCCCGCACCCGCCAACACCGCGACATGAATAGTGCCGTCACCAGAGCGTGCGGACGGCCGCTTCGGTCACCGGTCATGGCCTAAGATTCAGCCCCCGGCATCGACGTCCCGGACGCGGCGGTGTTACGCAGGTTGAGGGTTCTCGTCGCGTACTGGGCGTTGATCGTCTTCGGCGCATCTGCCGGCAACGTCGGGGGCGACGATCGACACGTTGCGGCCCACGGCTCACAGTCTTCTCGACTCGCGACCCGTCGAGGTGCCGGCGAGCCTCCTCGGTCAAGACCAACGCCACAATCCGGTGAGGCCAAACGCGCCCGCAGTGGGAACCTGACCTGGTGACCGACCCGAACTCATACAAGGCCCGTCTCGAAGCAAAGCTGCAGCCGGCCCGTGTTCGCGCCACCCGCGCGTTCGCAGGACTGTTCCAGCTCACCCACGAGATGCTCAAGAGCATGGTCCTCGATGACGTGCAGAACTTCTACGGCTACATCGGCGTAGGTGATGGAACGGCTCCCCGAAAGCGGCGAGCACGAGTACCGCCGCAAAGTCCTGGACCTGGTCCCGGGCAAGCCGTTCCGTGCGTCGCTTCCATGGCTGCAGAACATGGACGCCATTACCCCCAGGCAGGCCGGCC
>JAJTCL010000110.1 GCA_021323255.1 Propionibacteriaceae bacterium
GGAAAAGGCCCGCCGCATCGTCGCCCTCTGCCGCGAGCTGCGCGGTCAGGGCATCGTCTATGTATCGTCCCGCCGCGATGCCGAAAACCTGGCGGGCGTCCTCGGCGACAATGGCGTGCGTGCCGTCCCTTACCACGCCGGACTCGAGCCACGGCTACGCGCAAACAACCAGGATCGCTTCATGCGCGGCGACGCTCGAGTCGTCGTTGCCACGGTCGCCTTCGGTATGGGAATCAACAAACCGGATGTCCGCTTCATCATCCACTTCAGCCCGAGCACCTCGCTGGAGGCCTACGCTCAGGAGTCGGGACGCGCCGGCCGCGACGGCTACCCCTCTCGCTGCGTGCTTCTCTACACCTCATCTGACCGTGCGACCCAAACCCGACTGGCCCGCCGCGATGCCATGGACCTCGCCACGTTGCGCCAGGTCTACGCCGGCATCAAGCGGCATGCCGCCGGCTTCTGGGCCATCTTCGACCCCTCGCGGATCGTCCTCGGCGGCGAGCCAGGCGACGATCCCGACGAAGCGCCCGACCCCCGCATCGGCATCGGACTCCTCGTCGAAGGTGGCCTACTCGAACGCCACCCCAACGCACCCGTCACCTGGACCCTGACGCCCGGGGGCAATGAAGAATCGGCCCCCGGTGTGCTCGACGACGCGGACGTCGCTCTCTGGCAGAAAATCGTCGACTGGGCCGGACTCGACACCTCCCGCGGCAGGCCGGTCATGTTACAGACAGCTGCGATCTGCGATGCCCTGGACATCTCACCGGAGACGCTGGCGCGGGTGCTTGAGGGGCAACCAGACTGGCACGCACAGGAAGGCAACCGGCTGCCCTGCCTCCAGCTCTTCCCGGTCGAGGCCAATGCCGGCACGCGACTGCAGCGCGTCCTCGACAACGCCGCGCAACGCGCCAAGACCCGCGTCAACCGGATGATGACCTACGCCGAAGGTCGCCGCTGCCGCCACGCCGAGCTCGCTGCCCACCTCGGCGAACGCCTCGACCCATGCCGCACCGCCTGCGACGTCTGCACCCGCGAACCAGCGGAAGCATCGGAAACCATCACGCTGCAGGAGCGACCTCCAGGCAAGCGGTCCGCCGCAACATCCGCGGACGCAGCCGTGGTCTTGAGAGCCGTCACCACCGTCCCGTTCGCGGTTGGCAAGACCGGCTTGATCCGATTGCTCGAGGGCTCGATCCAGAGCCGCATCCAGGGCGACCGTTCCCCCTACTTCGGGGCGCTCAGTGACCTGCCGAAATCGAAGATCGATGGGTTGATCGATCGCCTCGTGGACGACGGGTTCCTGTTTAGGGATCTTGATCACGAGTTCAAGCTCATTCGCCTGACCAAACTGGGCGCCGCGGCAAATCTTGACGACCTGGTTAACTACGACGAAATTCCCACGCGATCCGAACGTTCGCAGGTCGCTTCCACATCAAATGACGACCTGGATCTCTCACCAGAAGACCAAGCAGTTCTGCGCCGCCTACAAGACTGGAGACGGGAGCGCGCCGACCGTGACGCCGTTCCCGCCTACGTCGTCGCACCCAACGCGACCCTCGTTGAGATCGCCCGGCGTCGCCCTGCCGATCCCGGTCAGCTCGTCGAAATCAAAGGGTTCGGACCAACCCGAGTTGAAAAGTACGGCGATGAGATCCTGGTGGTCATAGGCGCTGAGGTCGCACCTCCCGAGCCGAGCTAGCGCGTAGTGCGAAGTGTCGTGGCATTTTGAGTGCTGTGACATGGAGAGGGTGTCATTCTGAGCCCGCAGGCGAAGAATCTCGTCTTCGACGAACGGAGATCCCAGTCAGGCGAGGTCATTCATTCCGCAGAATGCCGCGAAGTTCGAATACAGCTCTCAGCATTCAGCGCCCTATGCTAGACTCCGCGCCGCTCCGCCGGGCGACGCACTCAACCCGGCGCCTCGGGGGCGGATGGGGCCTGGTGGCCTCCCCAGTCTTCAAAACTGTGTGAGTGGGGGTGCTCCCCTCACTGGTGGGTTCGACTCCCATGCGCCCTCGCCACCAAATTCCGCATGCCGGAGCGGAAACTTTGGCATTCCACTGCAACCAGCGTTTTCGCGATGGCTCCACTCAAAATCGGTTGACAGCAGATTTGACAGCACAAGTTCAACGAGGACACCCGGTGGTCGACAGCAGACGACCGAATAGGTTTGTCGAGTTAATCCAGATGGGCGGGAACATAATTGATTCACAATAACCGGTAAGATGGGCTGAACCAGCGGATAAGGCAGAGAAAGGCACGTTAGTGGAGCAGTTCGGCGTCCTCAAGCGGGTCGACTTGCGGCGGCTTTGGCCGCACGAGGCGTTGGACTTTACCGCCTGGCTCGCCGAGAACATCGCGTTCCTCGGGGAAGCGCTTGGCATGGACCTCGAATTGAAGGGCCGGGAGGCGCCCGTCGGCCAGTTCTCGCTTGACCTCCTCGCCCACGACCTCGGCAGCGACCGTGCCGTGATCATCGAGAATCAGCTCGCGCCGACCAACCATGACCACCTCGGCAAGCTCCTCACCTATGCGGCCGGCCACGATGCCGCCGTCGCGGTGTGGGTCGCGCCCGAGTTTCGGGACGAGCACCGGCAGGCACTCGACTGGCTCAACCAACGCACGGACGTCAACACCGAGTTCTTTGGCGTCGTCATCGAGGCCCTCCAGATCGACGAGTCACGGCCGGCTCCTAACTTCCGCCTCGTCGCCGCCCCGAACGACTGGCGCAAGGCCAACATCGGTACGGACGGCCGGGAGCCTTCGGTCAAGGGCGAAGCGTACCGAGCGTTTTTCCAACGACTTGTCGACCGCCTTCGAGAGCAGCACAACTTTACCGGGGCGCGGAAGGCGCAACCGGTGGGCTGGTACTCATTCTCGTCGGGAACTAGCGGCGTCTCGTACGGGTTCGTCTTCGGCGGCAGCCGGGCGCGGGCGGAAATCTACATCGACCGCGGCGAGGGACAGTGGAACAAGTGGCTCTTCGACGAGCTTTACGCGCAGCGCGACGGCATCGAGGACGAGTTCGGCGGGCCGCTGGAATGGCAGCGCCTCGATACCAAGCGTGCCTCCCGAATCGCGATCTATCGGATGGGCAGCATTGAGGATCCCCCGGAGGTACTCCAAGAGATCGAAGACTGGGCGGTCGACCGGTTGCTGCGGTTCAAGGCCGTCCTCGGGCCGCGGTTGTCCGGCTGAGTCGCGGCAGGCGGGCCAGCGGTGTCCTGTGGTGAGAGTGCGGACGCACCCTAGCCTGCAAGGATGGCATCCATCGCTGCCGCCGCCTGTTGATGCATCGCCGGCAGCAAGTGCGAGTAGGTGTCAAGCGTTAGCCCGACCGTGCTGTGGCCGAGCATATCTGAGACCACCTTAGGGTGGACACCTTGCAGCAGCAGAAGCGTCGCGGCCGTGTGCCGCAGGTCATGAAACCGGACGCGAGGAATGCCGGCCTCATCGAGCGCCTTATAGAACTTCTGCCGCGACCATGATGGATCAGTCGGCCCGCCAATGGGACCGGAGAAGACCAGATCGAGGTCTCGCCAGTCGGAACCGACCTGCTTGCGACGGAACGCCTGACGGTCGCGATGCACACGCAAAGCCTGAATCGCGCGCTGACTAAGCAGGATCGTGCGCCGCGAGCGCGTCGATTTCGGCGTTACGAAGACCAGACCGGCTTCCTTCTGCTGTTGCAGCGCGCGTCGCACGGTGAGCTTCCCGGCGTCGAGGTCAATGTCGTCCCATTGCAGTCCCAGCAGTTCACCGGCGCGCATCCCGGTCGAGATCGCCAGCACGTAGAGAGCGTGCGCGGGATGATCAAGTGTCGCAGCGAGAAAGGCATTGGCTTGCACCGGCGTGAGTACCTTCATTTCCGTGCGCTGCGCGCGGGGTGAAGTTGCCCCGTGACAAGGGTTGCGCGAGATCATGCCCCACTTCACGGCCTGCTCGAAGGCACGATGCAGACAGCGGTGCGTATGGCCAACGGATCGTGCCGACATTCCTGCTGCTGAGAGGTCAGCATAGAGTCCTTGTAGATCGAGCGCGGTCAGCTTGGCGAGTTGCTTGCGGCCGATGCGGGGCGCGACTCGCACTCGGACGATCGACTCGTACCCTTCGTAGGTTCTCACCTTCACCGATGGCTTTACGCTTGCGCTGAGCCACTTGTCGAGGTACTGCGCGACGGTCAGCCGGCCGGCTCCGAGATCGAGGCCGTCGTCCAGGTCTCTCATCGATGACTTGAGCTTGTCAGCAACTTCCTTGCGCGTTTTTCCATAGAGGTACTTGCGCTTACCACTTGGTAGCGTTAGTGCGGCGACCCAGCGCCCGTCGCTTTTGGCCTGGTAAATCGAACCTTCTCCATGACCTCGGTGCTTCTCTCTCGCCATTGCGGTACCTCCCGGGTTGGATCGACCACCACTCACTGTGTATAGTTTACCACGGTATTTGACGTCTTTGGAGGCTAAACACGTGCCCCGTCCAATTACGGGAGAAAGCCCACTTGCGCGACTTCGGGTTGCCGCCGGGCTGTCTCAAACCCAACTCGCGGAGCGGCTCGGGACAATTTCGGAGCCGGGTGTTCATCGATGGGAAACGGGTCGCACTCGCCCGGGCGTGGACATCCTGCCCCGCTTGGCAGCAACACTCGGGGTCTCCGTTGAGTCGTTGGTTCAAGCCATCGTGGAGACACCGAGGCGGCAGGAGTAACGAGTCGGAACGTGCTCCATATCCTGGAGCGCAATCTGATCAATCGAAACCAATGACGCCCTGACGACCAGAGGGGTCCTGCTGGAAAAGGTTCGGATGATCAATCTGGGTGGGATCACTGATTCGGGTCATGGGCATCCCGGGAAGCGCCAGAGCAACGGGAATAGTGCTAGTGCGCTGCCGCGCCGCTTGTGTCCACGATGCGCGTCGTACCATAGACGCTCGTATTCCTCCCATCGGCTGCGGAACTTACAAAGAGGCGCGGAGCGGAAGTCGTGACCGATCTTCCCAGCGGCACCGTCACCTTCCTCTTCACGGACATCGAGGGCAGTACCGCGCTCTGGGAGCGGGACCGGCAGGTGATGGGGGCAGCCGTCGCGCGGCACCTGGCCATCCTGCACAACCTCATCGCCGCCCACGACGGGGTCCTCTTCAAGACGGTTGGCGATGGTACCCAGGCCGCCTTCGCCTCTGCCGAAGCCGCACTGCGCGCTGCCGTCGCCAGTCAACGCGCGCTCCTGGCTGAGGACTGGGGGGAGATCGGACCATTGACCGTGCGCATGGCACTCCATGCCGGGGAGGCCATCCCCGACATACGCGGAGACTACCTGGCGGCCCCGCTGAACCGGCTCGCACGCCTCCTCTCGACTGGGTACGGTGGTCAAATTCTCCTCTCGCAGACCGTCCAGCAGTTGAGCCGCGGCGCCCTGCCTGCGGGGAGCGAGCTGCGGGATCTGGGCGAGCACCGGCTGCGAGACTTACTGGAGCCGGAGCGGGTCTATCAGCTGCGGCACCCGGACCTGCCCGCTGAGTTCCCCCCCCTCAAGTCGCTGGAGCACCGACCCAACAACCTGCCCTTGCAGCCCACCCCGTTTCTCGGTCGGGAGCAGGAGGTCGAGCAGGTGGTGGCGCTGGTGCGCCGTCCCGACGTCCGGCTGCTGACCCTGACCGGGCCGGGAGGCACGGGCAAGACCCGGCTCGGCCTGCAGGTAGGGGCGGAGGTGCTGGAGGATTTCGCCGATGGGGTCTTCTTCGTGCCCCTGGCCCCGCTGACCGACCCTGAGCTCGTCCCCTCCGCCATCGCCGAGGCTCTGGAGGTGCGGGAGGAGGGCGGGCGCCCCCTGCGTGAGCGGCTGCTTGATGTCCTGGCCGGCAAACAGCTGCTGGTGGTCCTGGACAACGTCGAGCACGTGGTCGGGGCGGCTCCCTTTGTCGGGGAATTGCTGAGTGCGGCACCAGGACTCAAGGTGCTGGCCACCAGCCGGGTGCCGCTGCGGCTGCGAGGGGAGCAGGAATATGCCGTGCCCACGCTCACCCTTCCTCGCCGCAAGCCCCCACCCACCGCTGAGCAGCTCACCCAGTACGAGGCGGTGCGCCTCTTCATCGCCCGAGCGCAGGCGGTTAAGGCCGACTTCACCGTCAGCAATGAGACGGCTCCCGCCGTCGCCGAGATCTGTCATCGCTTGGATGGCTTGCCGCTCGCGATTGAGCTCGCCGCAGCCCGGGTCCGGATGCTCTCGCCGCAGGCGATGCTAGCGCGGCTGGAGCATCGCCTGCCACTTCTTACGGGGGGAGCACGAGACGCGCCTGCCCGCCAACAGACGCTGCGCAACACCATCGCCTGGAGTTACGACCTGCTCTCCCCCGAGGAGAAGGCGTTGTTCCGGCGCCTGGCCGTCTTTGCCGGGAGAGCCTCCTTCGAGGCGATCGAGGCGGTAGCGAACTCGGACGGGGACCTCGACGTGTTCGGCGGGATAGAACGGTTGCTCGAGCACAGCTTGATCCGCCAAGAGGAAGGGCCAGACGGTGAGCCGCGCTTCTGGATGCTAGAGACAGTGCGCGAGTTTGGTGTGGAGCAACTGGAAGTGCACGGCGAGGAGACGACCACCCGCGATCGCCATGCCGGATACTTCCTCGCCCTACTTGAACGAGCCGATCCGGACGTCTTCGGCTCCGGTTCCCTCCAGCCAGTCCTGGACGCGATCGAACCCGAGCATGACAACGCGGGGGCGGCATTGCGGTGGTCGTGGGAGACGGGCGACCACGACACGCTCCTCCGCCTGGCCGGGGCCCTCGCCTGGTTCTGGTATTACCGCGGCTACCTCAACGAAGGCCAGCGCTGGCTCAGCCAGGCGCTCGAGACGCCGGCCGATCCTGCCGCGCCACGACCACGTGCTTGGGCGCTGACCGCGAGCGGGCTGATCGCCAGCGTGTCTGGCGAACCCGAACGCGCGGCCGAGCTGTTAACGGCGAGCTTCGACTGGTGGGAGCGGAGCAGCGAGGCCGTTGGCCACGCGGTAGCGCGCGGTCTACTCGGTGGCCTGCGGGTGAGCCAGGGGCAGTACGATGAGGCTGCGGCACTCTTCTTGGGCAACGAGGCCTTTTTCCAGGGCGGGGCATACGAAATTTGGATCGCGCACGCACGCTTTCATCTCGGCGTGATCGCGTGGATGCAAGGGGATGAGGATCGCGCCCGCAGTGTCCTGCGTGATGCTGCGGAGCACTTCGATCGCTCTGAGGACCCGGCTCATGCCAGCGATTCGCTGCGGTATTTGGGCTTGATCGCCTGCGCCGCCGGCGACCTCGACGAGGCGGCGAGGTGGTTTCGCGAGATGTTGACTCGCCTGCACCAGCAGCGCAGCCGCCGCGCCCTCGCGGTCGGACTGGCCGATGTCGCGACCCTGGCCGCGGCGCACGAGGCGTGGCATCCCGCGGCCCAACTCTTCGCCAAGGCGGAGGCACTACTCCAGGACGAGGGCGCCGCGTTCACCCTGCCGGCCCGGGACCACTACGAGCGGGCGCATGTTCGTGCGCGGGATGCCCTGGGTGAAGATGTCTATCACGCGGCCGCCGATGCTGGTCGGTCACTCACGTTGGAGCAGGCCTTGTCAGAGGCGGAGGCGGTTCTGGAGTTGGACCATAATGGCGGGGCCGATACTGCCCTTGTACTTTGAATTGGGTGATCGACGGGTGCGATAAGCACCTCACCTGCGAAGAGCAATAACCAGGCGTGCCGGAACGTCCTCGGTCGACACGGCATCCTGACGGACCCGCTTGCAGATCGCTCTGACGGTTTCGTGCGAGTCGCCAAGATCGCGTGGTACGCCACGCAAGCCTTTACGCTCGGACTGGGCCGCAACTGCCGTGCATTGCTCACGAGCAATGCACGATCTCTTAGCCATCAGCGCATAGAGCTGCACTCCAGATTGTTGTCGTGAGCGGAGCAGCCGCTCCCGATAGAGGAACGGGATTAGGGACAGTTCTACCACATCTATCTCGCGTAACCGATCCCCCGTCGCTTCCGCCCTCTCAGCCTTGGCAGTCGTTGCCAGTTGATCAGTCTGTTTCACTTGGTCCCCAGTTGACTACC
>JAJTCL010000111.1 GCA_021323255.1 Propionibacteriaceae bacterium
TCCCACCCGCGCCAGTCAGTTCTATTTGATCTTGATAACCTGACCGATGACGATCAAGTTTGGATTCTTGATCGTCTTCTTGTTCAGCTTCCACAAGCCTTTCCAGCCGCCCTTCACGTGGTGACGCTTGGCGATCTTGTTGAGTGTGTCGCCCCGCTTCACGCGAACGGTCTTGTCACTAGCACTTGCACTGTACTTCTTTGGAGCCGCCTTCTTGGCGATCTTCTTCGTCGAGTCGCTCGCCTTCTTGGTTGTCGACGCTCCAGGGTTGGTCGCCGGCGTCGCGTTCTTGGACGCTATGCCGTTCGCCTTGGTCAGTCCCGCACGTCGGCTGCAGGTTGGCCAGGCCCCTGGACCTTGGCCTGCTAGCACCCGACGCGCGATCGCGATCTGTTCCGCCTTGGTTGCCCGGTGGGCCTGGCTGGCGTACGTTCTCCCGCCGTGCGCGTTCCAGGTACCCGCAGCGAACTGCAGGCCACCGTAGTAACCGTTGCCGGTGTTGATCTTCCAGTTGCCGCCGCTCTCGCACTTGGCGACGCGGTCCCACACGGTCGTCGTCGCGGCCTCGGCCGGCACGGCACCCGCAAGCCCAATCCCGCAGGACAGAGCAAGGGCTGCGGTGACGCCGACGGCGCGCTTGATGATGGTGGATGTCAACGTAGGAATCGAATCCTTCCCCGAGTACGCCTGTGGGCACGGGGGTTTCGGGCCGTCATGGCCCGGCGCTCACGCGGTGCGAGAGACACACCGCAGTGAGCGCTTCACCCCCGGGACTCTCTCTTGTCCTGACGTGAGAGAGATCCGCTGGTTCCTCCACCTCCGCTTCGCCCGGGACGTTCCCGGCAAAGCGCCCGTCCAGCGGAGCTCGGCGAACGGACGCGCGATCTCAGCAGGCACATCGGATGCCTCCTGAGTCCTTCCCCCTGGCGTTCCGCTCCCGCGCGTTTTATAACGAAACGGAAACGAGCCGCTCTCCACCGTAGGGGCAACCTTCTTCAGAGCGCAACACTCTGCGATATCAATTTGTGACCTTTGGCGAATCAACATCAACGGCGCCGCCAACAACATGCTCTGCGAGCGTCGGATATCGCGCGCCGCCGTGCTGAGGAGGAGTGAGCAGACGCGCTTGTTGTCTGCGAACGACGACGAAGTAGGCGGGTTCAGAGCGCGATGCGCGAGCAGAGCACAAAAAACGGCCTGGCTTGATCAGCCAGACCTTGGAAGGTTGTCGGAGAGGACGCTCGGGGGTTCGTCCCCTCCGGCAACCTGTGGCGACCAGATTACTAAAGATCCCGCAGAAAATGAACCCCAAAAATTTCGGGGAAATCCGGCTACACTTTGCCCCTCGCGCCTCACTCTGCGTCTGAGCGATCTGGTAGGAGCCTCATCCTTCGACCAGCGCGATCAACGCAGCCTCGACGGCTAGGAGCGGCGCAACATTCCCCTCCAGCGCAGCACGGCAAGCAAGCAGCGCGTCGATCCGATGCAGCGTCGAGTCGGCGGTCGACTTTCGTGCCAGTACAGCAATCTGAGGCTTCAGGTCCTCATTGATCAGCTGCGCCCCAGACCCCGTCTGGATGCTCAGAACGTCGCGGTAGAAGCCCGTCAGCTCGGTGAGTGTTCGGTCAATCGCGTCCCGCTGAAAGCGCTTGGTTCGAGCGCGCTGCTGTTCTTCCAGTTCCTTGATCGCAGCCTGAGCTTGGCGCGGCCTAGCCCCTTTTGTGCCGAATCCCAAAGCCTCTTCCAGTGCCGAGCGTTCACTCGCGTCCAGCTCGACAGTCGCCTCGGCAGCCTCCACCGTCGACGCCTCCACCACCTGAGCCGCGGCGGCCAGGCAAGCACCCAGCCCATGCAACTGGAAAGGGATCTGCAAGACCTGTTGCCGCCGTTTCCGGGCACCTTCGTCGCGGGCCAACACTCGAGCCCGACCGATATGTCCTTGGGAGATTCGGGCCGCGTACGCCGCAAGCTCGGGTTCGACGCCATCGCGGGTCTCGAGCAGTCGGGCGACACCGGGGATGCTCGGCGTCTGCAGGGTCAACAGTCGACACCGCGATCGGACGGTCGCGACCACATCGTCAGCGGTCGGGGCACACAAGATCCACACGGTTCGGGGAGCAGGCTCCTCGATGCTCTTCAGCAATGCATCAGCACCGCGTTCGGTGATCCGATCAGCGTCCTCGATCACAATGACCTGCCACCGTCCCAGAGTCGGGCTCATCGCAGACCGGCGAGCCAGCTCACGCACCTCGTCGACGCCGATCGATAGCAGCTCAGTACGCACCAGCGTGACGTCTGGATGCGCACCGGACAACGCCGTACGGCATTCTCGGCAGTCCCCGCAGCCTCCGAAGCTGCACTGCAGCGCAGCCGCAAAAGCCCGAGCCGCATTCGATCGCCCGGAACCAGGAGGACCGGTCAGCAACCAAGCGTGACTCATGGCATGCGGCTCGCCTGCCACCGCACGTTGCAAGGTAGCGACCGCTGCGGTTTGGCCGATCAACTCCGCCCAGACGCCAAGGTCCCGACCCGATGCCACTGCGCTGGTCTCAGCGAAGGGTGCAATCACAGCGACCACTCTGCCATTGGCTACCGACGTTCTTGATGCCGCGCGGGGGAGAGCAGCGGCGCGACCCGAGCAGTCACCTCTGCCGCAATCTCCTCCCGTGAGGCGCGCGCGTCGAGCACCAGGTAACGTTCCGGATCGCGTTGCGCCAGCTGGAGAAAGAACTGCCGGGTCCGCTCATGGAACCCATCACCAGCAGACTCCAGGCGATCCTTGTTGGCCTTCGCGTGCACCCCAGCGCTGAGTTCGGCATCGAGCACCACGGTGAGATCGGGCCGCAGATCCTCAGTCGCCCAACGTGCCACGCGCTCAAGATCAGCCAGCTCGAGTGCCCGACCAGCACCCTGATAAGCCAGCATGGAATCGACATACCTGTCACACACCACCACGGCACCGCGCTGCAACGCAGGCCGGACGACCGCGAAGATGTGCTGGGCCTTGTCGGCCGCATACAGCAATGCCTCAGCGCGCGGCGACATCTCCCCGGTTGCCGGATCCAGAACAATCCGGCGGATCATCGCTCCGACGGTCGTGTCGCCGGGCTCGAAGGTCCTCAGCACATCCTGACCTGCCTTGGCCAGCCAAGCGCAGAGTCGGTCCACCTGGGTTGTCTTGCCGACACCGTCGCCGCCCTCGAAAACGACAAACACTCCGCCGGCCGTGGTCACGCGCCAAGCTTCTTCTTGGTTTTGGCCCAGGCCTCAGCGAACTCACGCCGTGCATGGCGCATCTTCCGCGTTTCGCGCTCGAAGTCGCGGCCTGCGGCAAAGGCCTGCTCAGGAAGGAGATTGGCGACCCGCTCGTACGTGGCGAGCTCGCGGTGATGATCGTTGTGGATTTCCAACAGCAGCTGCCGAGGCTTGATCAGCTGTTGCTGGATGAGTGCCGCCTCTTCGGGGAGCACCTGGGCCGCCACGCCAACCACCCATTCCAGGTGTCCCATCTCCTGCCACGCTTCCTCCCATTCCTCATCGAGGGAATCGACGTTCAGGTGGTCCGCAAAGCTTCGCATCCGAGTGACAGCCATCGAGACCAGTCCAGCCAACACTTCACCGGCAGGATCGGAACGCTGATCGGCTAGCTTTGGGGATCGGACGGCGGCAACAAGCCGCTCCAGCACGGTGAGGTAGCGCTCGCTGCGTAGCCGGGCCGTCAGCCGATCATGTTCTTCGCCGTTGGGTGACTTTGCCACCAGGCTGATCCAGCCCAGCTCGTCGTAGAGATCCTCGACCCAATCCGGGTCCAGTACCACCGACAGTCCCTTGAGCTCCTCCCTCAGCCGCGCCGCATGATCGGCGAGCCGGTCGACGGCGGTGAGATCCCCGCCACGGATCGCGAGATCGGCTTCCACGATCTGGCGCAGCCGCCGCGCGACCAACTGCGAGACGAACTTCTTGAAGGGCGCGGCCGCATCGAACGGGCCGGGCACCGGTATGTCGGTCGGCCCGGTCGCGGGAGCGCCGAGGCGGGAAACCAGCCGGGGAAACCGCGGCACCGGGGTGGCACCCACCTGCACCAGGGAACGGTCGAGCCATGCGGACTGCTGGTCGTTGAGTCCAGGTCCGAGTGGCGTGATCAACACTTCGCGGTAACGCGCGGTGGTCAGGCCACCGCGGCGAACCGTGACCTTGTCGTCGCGTAGCAGGGCCAGCGTGGTTCCTTCGTCGTCGCGCAGCGCGAACTCACGCCGATCGCAAGTGAGTGCGGCGACAGGTCCCAGCGTCGCCCTGCGACGCAGCGGCCGGATCATGTCGGCGAGCTCCTCTGGCAGATCGGCGTGACCCATCAGCTCGATACGGTCTTTGGGCAACAGCGGCTGCCAGTCGGGCGCAGTGATGTACCACTCGCCGCGTCCGTCCAGCACCCGGTGGGCGAGCAGCACACCAGATCGGATCAGTCGGTGATCAGGCGCGTCCAGCAAGGTGACCGAGATCTCGTACGCGGCATTGTGGCCGACTCGCGCCACAAGGTGGTGCAGACCAAGATCAGGGTTGATCAAGCGCGGCGTCGCTGCGCTGTAAGGCATGTCGTAATAACGCTGACCCGGTGGATTAGTGCTGGACCGCTCAGGAAGCGCGGCTGGCTGAGCAGCCACGGGCTTGCCATTCTTACCCGCGGCCGCCTTGCGGCGCTTCTTCTTACCCATGTTCGAACACTAGTGCTGTCTTGTCAGCATCGGTGGTCGTTATGACGACCATGGATGCTGACAATTCGGCGTCACCCGGCTTTGGTCCGGACCTTCTTTGTCGCCACCCTCTTGGCCGGTTTCGGCGTCGACGTCGTCGCCGCCGCTGCGGCTTGCGTCCGCTTGGCCGGACGGCGCTTCTTGGGCGCTGGTCCTTTCGCTCGCTTCTCGGCCAGAAGCTCAGCAGCTCGCTCGCTGGTGATCGTCTCGACGTCGTCGCCGCGACGCAGCGTGGCGTTGATCTCGCCGTTGGTGACGTAGGCCCCGAAACGGCCTTCCTTGATGATCATGGGCCGCCCGGAGGCGGGATCACTGCCGAGCTCTTTGAGTGGCGGCTTGGCCGCCGCCCGGCCGTGCTGCTTGGGTTGGGCATAGATGTTCCGGGCTTCATCGAGAGTGATCGAGAAGATCTGATCTTCGCTCTCCAACGAGCGCGAATCCGTGCCCTTCTTCAGATATGGCCCGTACCGACCGTTCTGAGCCGTGATCTCTGCGCCGTCGACATCGGTGCCCACCACCCTCGGTAGGTTCATCAGCTGGAGCGCCTGCTCGAGGGTGACCTCCTCGATACTCATCGAGGCGAACAGCGATCCGGTTCGGGGTTTGACGCCCTTTGGTGTCTCCTCTTCGAAGATCTCGGTGACGTACGGGCCGAAGCGGCCATTCCTGGCGACGACCATGCGCGAGGTTTCCGG
Source organism: Propionibacteriaceae bacterium (assembly GCA_021323255.1). Lineage (GTDB taxonomy): Bacteria > Actinomycetota > Actinomycetes > Propionibacteriales > Propionibacteriaceae > Microlunatus. The sequence continues at coordinate 5,447 of JAJTCL010000111.1, forward strand.
ATCGAGCCCGAGCTCGCGTTCCTCGCCCACCGGCTTGGCGAGCAACTCCCGAGCAAGATCAACAGTGAGCTCGTCCGGTGGAAGATCATCAGCGACATTGCCACGACGACCCTCCTCATCTTCAACATAGGTACCGTAGCGGCCGACGCGCACAACGATCTTCGGTGCGCCCGTCGCCAACGAATCGGGATCAGCGATCTCAAAGGTCGAAAGCTTTCGGGCGTCGATCTCGCCAAGCTCGGTAACCAGCCGATGCAGCCCTTCCCGGTCGTCACTGCCGAAATAGAAGTCGGTCAAAACCCTGAGCCGCTCTGCGTGCCCCTCGGCGATCTGGTCCAGTACCTCTTCCATCTCAGCGGTGAAGGCGTAATCCACCAGCTTGGGAAAGTGCTCCTCCAGCAGCCGGGTCACCGCAAACGCCAACCAGGTCGGCACCAGTGCCGTGCCCTTCTTGAATACGTAGTCCCGTGACGTGATGGTGCGAATGATCGTTGCGTAGGTCGACGGCCGGCCAATCTCCAGTTCTTCCAGCTTGGCCACCAGCGACGGCTCGCTGTAGCGAGCAGGTGGCCGCGTCTCGTGACCGGACGCCGTCACTGACTCGGGTCGCAACCGCTGGCCAGCGGCGAGGTGCGGAAGCCGGGCCTGCTCGTCGTCAGTGTGGCCATCGGTCTCCTCCACCGATTCCACATAGGCCTTGAGAAATCCATGGAAGGTGATCGTCCGGCCGGAGGCAACAAAGGTACAAAGCTCCCCGTCGCTGGGTTGCGCATTGATCTTGACCGTGATCGAGAAGCCTTCGGCGTCCTTCATCTGTGAGGCGATGGTGCGCATCCAGATCAGCTCGTAGAGCCGGAACTGATCTCCGGTCAGCCCGGTTCGAGCCGGGGTCAGGAAGCTTTCCCCCGCGGGGCGGATCGCCTCGTGCGCCTCCTGGGCATTCTTGACTTTGGAAGTGTAGATCCGGGGCTGGTCAGGCAGGTACTCCGCGCCGAAGAGGTGGCGGACCTGGTCGCGGGCAGCGGAGATCGCAGTACCGGAGAGAGTTGTCGAGTCCGTGCGCATGTAGGTAATGAATCCCGCCTCGTACAGATCCTGAGCGACCGACATCGTTCGCTGAGCAGTGAATCCGAGTTTGCGGCCAGCCTCCTGTTGCATCGTCGTGGTGCGGAAAGGCGCGTACGGCCGGCGGCTGTAGGGCTTGGACTCGACGCTGTCCACCTCAAAGGTGGCAGATCGCAGTGAGTCCGCCAGCGCTTTGGCCTGAACCTCGTTCAAGAGCACCAGCTGATCATGGTCCTTGGTGATCAAGGAACCACGGCTGTCGAAGTCGCGGCCCTGGGCCACCCGTCGCTCACCAACCCGAGTGAGCCGAGCAGGAAAAAGCGGCGGTTCAGCATCGGACCCGGCGTCCAAGATCGCGTCCAGATCCCAGTACGACGCACTGCGGAAGGCTATGCGTTCCCGTTCCCGATCAACGATCAGTCGCGTCGCGACCGACTGCACCCGCCCGGCGGACAACCGTGGCATGACCTTCTTCCACAGCACTGGCGAGACCTCGTAGCCGTAGAGACGATCAAGGATGCGCCGCGTCTCTTGGGCATCGACCAGATCCTCGTCAAGATCACGCGGATTGGCGACGGCTTCGGCAATGGCCGCCTGGGTGATCTCGTGGAACACCATGCGCCGCGCCGGAACCTTGGGCTTCAGTTCCTGCATCAGGTGCCAGGCGATCGCCTCGCCTTCACGATCACCGTCGGTGGCGAGCAGCAATTCGTCGGCACCTACCAGTGCGTCCTTGAGGGAACGGATCGTTGCCCGCTTCTCGGGGTTGACGACGTAGAGAGCCTCGAAGCCGTTGTCTACATTGACGCCGGTACGGGCCCACTTCTCACCCTTGTATTTGGCGGGAACCTCGGCGGCACCAGTCGGAAGGTCGCGAATGTGACCGCGGCTGGACTCGACAATGTAGCCGTCGCCCAGAAAACTCGCGATCTTGTTCGCCTTGGTCGGGGACTCGACGATGACGAGCCGCCTGCCCCCAGCCTTCCCTGCCACCGCTACTCACTCTCTCTTCGCTCTGATCACACGCACGACCGAATCGGATCGACATGCACGACCCAACGAATCAAGCTGCCGGGCCCTCAGCGCGCTTACTCTACGGCCCGGAATCAACTACGGCCGTGAACGTCACCGTTTCGGATTGAATTTCACGCGGGGGCTCTGCCCCGGGCGCCACCGCTGGGACTCCGCCCCAGACCCCCGGATTCACACACGGAGGCTCTGCCCCTGTGCGCCCCCGGATCGATGGTTATCTCGGGTACTGGCTGAATGGGTACGCCGGTGCCGGCGGGACGGTCGGACTTTGCGGCGCAGCGGGTGGCTGGTAGTAGGGCTGCACCCCGGCCCGCTTGGCCTGCCACAGGATCAAAGCCAATGCGCTCCCGTTGACCGCCGCCGCCATCAGCAACATCAGCGGGGTTCCGGTGGTGTCTTCTCTCACAAACGCTTGAGACCAACCTCCGAAGAGCACCACGACGAGGAAAGTCAGCACGTTGTTCATGGCATGCATCGCAATACCGGCTTCTAGTCCGCCGGTCCGC
>JAJTCL010000112.1 GCA_021323255.1 Propionibacteriaceae bacterium
CGGCTGTCAGCCTTCGGCTCGGTGGAAAAGCTCATGTCGACTCCTCGGGGAAGTTGATGGAGTGAAGCATGTGACTGATGTGATCACCCATGATGATAGGGCTCCTGGAGTCGGCGGAGAGTCCGGAAAGATCGGCGTGTCGCCGTGAACGATCGCCGATTGCAGGTCAGAAACGCGATTACGCTAGCGGATTCGTGGGTTGCTGGCAGCGAGTTCGGACAAGTAGTCCAGCGGTACTGAACGAGCGAAGGTTCGAGTTGTGAGTGGCATGCCGTCATGCAGGCTGAGATGATCGGCTTGTGGCGTCAGAACCGCGCATGGTTTCGCTGGGCTTCGGCAAGTTCGCACGGTCAGATCGCATTTACGCGCTCGAGCCGCTGCTCGGGGACGAACGGGATCGATGAAGCGATGGATCTGGCGTCGCGGCTGGCAGCTGCTGCGGAGGCTGGACGGGTTGACCTGAACGATCTTGGACGGCGGGCCCGCCGTCTGCTGGCGACCACCACCCGGCGCGAGTGATCCTGTCGGATCACGCTGATCTTGTCAGCATCCGTGCGGCGCTAGTGCCCTCCGGCTAGTGCCCTCTGGCTATTGATCCGTGCGCCTCAGATCTCTGGCTTTGATCCAGGTCTGGCGTCCGTCCGGGCCGCGTACCCGTCCCCACCATTCGCCGCGTTCGCGTACCCAGTAGTCCAAGGTCCCGGCTGCGGCCCAGGTTGCCATTTCCACCTCGATCGGGGGTCGTACTTCTCGCCGTTCCTCTGGTGTTCGCTGCCCGTACTGGTTGTAGACGACATCCATGTCCATTGCCATTCGGCACGCTTCGTCCTCGCCAAGATCGACAGCGCGCCAGCCCATCACACCCCCGTCGTAGACGCCCCACCGCCCGCTGCCGATGTGCCGCGCCTCAAACCTCACCCATCTATTAGAACACGAATACGATTAATTGCTCGTCCTCAAACCGCCGCCTTGGCCGAACCAGGGATTGGGTCGGGGATGGCAATCTGTCAAGTCTTGTCCGGAAAAGAGTGATGTTCGTGCGCCACGACCCAGCGACCGTCCTGTTTGCGCAGCCCGAGCGTCAGGCGAAGCCGATTGTCGGGGTCGCTCGCTAGTTCTTCGGGCGTTCCGCAGCGAAGCAAAGCATAGGCGTAGGCGACGTCTTCAGCTGCGATGACGTCGAGTGAAACGATCTCGAAGACAGCGCCTTCTCGTTGCCACTCGAAGAAGCCGGGCCAGGTCTCGCGGTATGCCTCGATGCCCCGTACGCCGTCCTCAGGTGGCGGAACGTCGAACATCACGATGTCCGTCGCGTGATCCGCCAGGACGCCATCGAGGTCGCCAATGTGCACAGCCTTCGTCCACTTCTCGATCAGCGTGCGAATCTGCGCAACGTTCTCACTCATCTCTTTGTCACTCTCGTCGATCCGAGCTAGGTCATCTTGTCCAGAGTGACAAATCGGTATCCGTGGGCGCGGTAGTCCTCGATGATTCCTGGCAACGCGGCAATCGTCGCCGCTCGATCGCCGCCGCCGTCGTGCAGCAAGATCACCGGATGCTCCTCGGCGAGGCCCGCCGCGGCCCGCTTCCTGATCACTGTCGCGAAGTTCTTCTTTCCAGTTGGTGGGCCTGCCCAGTCCCGGGTGTCAACTGACCACAAGATCATCGAGAGGCCGGCGGCGCGACTGACCTTTGCTGCGCCTTTCACGATCCCGCCGGGCGGGCGGAACAGACATGGCTTGAGTCCTGCCGCGTCGACCACTACGCGACGAGTGCGCTCGATCTCGCTGGCCAGTGTTGCCGGGCTCCAGCCGCTGGCGGCCCGCGGGATCTTGTGCGACCAGGTGTGATTGCCCAGGGCATGCCCTTCAGCGTGGAGTTGCCGAAGCATCTCTGGCTCGGCTGCCACTTTTTTGCCCACCACGAAGAAGGTTGCCTGAACCTGCGCCTGCCGCAGGATATCGAGCACCGCGGGTGTCTCGGGGCTGGTCTGGGCGCCACGGCTGCGGGATCATCGCGTACCGCAACAACGACGGCGTGCATGATCACCATGACGAGCACCGCAACTAGTGCACAGAGCACGCTGATGCGATCCCATCGCACGCGCAACTGAGCGCGGCCAACCGGCGTACGGCTTCCCTGCGCCGTACGGCCCTGCGGCGGCGTCACAGCCACAACATCATCGTGCCCTGTCAAAGCTCGCGAACCCGCGATCTGTTGCGTGTGGCGCACGAGGAGGTTTGGATACTCCGCGTGCGAGGTGACCGCAGCCCAGTGAGCAGGAACGAGAGCCCGCCCTATGTCTGGGTGCGGATCTCGTCTAGGCGATGACGGTGAGCCGCGTGCGGCAGTACTTGCATCGAGTGGCGTCGATCGGAAGATCGGATGCCTTGCATTCCGGGCAAGTTTTTGTGGCTTCCGGCTCGCCAAATACGGTCGTTCCCCGCCGTCGCATGTAGGCCCGGTATGGCACCACGAGGAGGAAGTAGATGACGGCCAGGAAGATGATGAAGTAGATCAACGCGCCGATGAACGCGCCCAGGTCGATGCGTTGCCCGTTGATCGTCCAACCGAGGCCCTCCCCGGCTGCGCCGGCCCCGGCCGCGTTGACCAGAGGCGTGATGATGTTGTCGGTGAAGGCATGGATCAAGGTGCTGAAGGCGAGGGCCACCACCAGGCCAACGGCTATGACGATCAGGTCGCCCTGCATCAGGAAGTTCTTGAAACCCCTCAGCATGCTGGTCTCCTTCTGACGCCTGTGCCCGCATCCGCTCTTCCGGCTGAGCGTAGCGACGAGACCGTTCTTGTCTGCGATCGAAGTCCAGAAATCTGAGACTCACCGGCTTGTGACCTTTCAGGTTGCCCCTCCGGCAACCACTCGCATCCGACTCCGTCACCGTCTCGGTCTAGGTCGTTGGAGTCGGAAACCCGTTCCGCGGATGGTGCCGGCACCACGAGGGGCAGGCTTCGAGGGGTTCCAACTCCTGCCCTCACCGCCACCTGGTTCAGAACGGCGCCCTTGTCACCGATATGTTGTGATCAATCGGTCGGTCGTCTGATCGTGAACCGGAAGGGTATGGAGCTTGCGTAAGCAGTGGACATTCAGCCGGCGCTGTCTGTGTCCTGACTAAGTCAACAACTTCCGAGCCCGGCTGTCCGGCTTGGCTAAACATGGGTTAAGGAGTCCACTATGCGAGTCAAGAAGCGCGTCAAGAAGCGCGTCAAGAAAGGCGTCAAGAAGGGCATCAAAAGCGTCAAATCGGCACCACCCGAGGGCTACCTCGCCGGTGCGGGCGTGCTGGTTGGAGGTGCCGCAGTGCTGCTTCTCACCACCACCAAGAGCGGTCGAGAGCTACTTATTCGCACCGTTCAGCTAACCCGCCGCCCAGAAGCGGACGAACCGGAGTCTGAGGAATCCGACGTGCAGGATGAGGCACACAGTGAACCGGCTGAGGACGCCGACGGGGAAGAGAAATCAGAAGAGGACATCAACGGTGACGACGAGCCGGAGATCACAGACCTGAAGCCGCGCATTCAGCGACCGCGCAGCCCCAGGAAGGCATCCGCGTCGCGGAAAGCTGCCAACGCCTAGCGCACAATTACGGAGACCTAGATGCGAGCCGTTGGGTTCCTGACGGCGGCCACGGCTGGTGGCTGTCGGCTCTCGGACCTCGACGCAAGTCACCGGAGCTTCTTATTCTGATTCCACGGTTGTCGCCATTTGCCTCGCCCGACGTCAACCTCGCCAGTCGGACCGTGGTCGGATTGGCCCGCTGAATTGAGCTGACTTATAGCCGCCAGCCTGCTCTCAGCCGATATGCGCGCTGGGAGAGGTCTTAATCAGAGGGGAAAGCATGGAAGATCAAACCTTGGGCACCGCCGAGTTGCCGGAGCGACAGGGCTACACCGGCAGGCCTGGCCGGGGCGGTGAGCCCTCGGCAGAGCCTGATGTCCTTCTCGACGTTCCGCAGCTGAGGGTCGATGAGATCATCCTGGAAGTCGAGGATCTGCGCGCTCACGTCTCGGTCCAGGCCGACGTGCTCAACCTGCTCAGGCTCAGCGTCGGCGCGGACGTGCAGCTGAGCGGTGTTCACCTAGAGATCAAGGGCGTGGAGGCCCAAGCGCTGCTGAAGGTTCGGCTGGACAAAGTTGCCGAGATCATCAACAGGGTGCTGGCGACGATTGACCGCAACCCGGAGATCGTCGCCCAGATCGTCGCCCCACTCGGAGCTGCGGCCGGCGAGCTGGAAGGCACCGTAGGAAGTTCCGTCGACGAGGTGGCCGGCGCTGTGGGGAGCGCATCCGGCGACCTCGACCCTTCCGTTGCGGAGATGACAGGAGCGTCCGCCAAGAGCAGCGCCCTAGCGGAGGAACCGGCTGACGCGGAACCGCAGGATAAGGCCGGGGCCGACGAAGGGACGCCGCGGGGCTCGCGGCGCAGACGCAAGCAGGAGCCCAACACGGAGGAGGCGCCTCCCTGAAGGCCGGCGTCGGCAGGCGCCCATCAAGACGCCCCAGACGTCGAGTTCGCTGCCACAGTGGAGGCCGAAAACCTTCGCTTCCGAGAGGTGCCGAGGACCGAAATCCACTTCAGCGGTACGCCGGACTATGAGTCCGCCACCGTGGATAGGCGCAGGAATCTTCCCGATCGGGTCTCAAAGGACATCGACTATCACGACGTGCGTGTCGACTACCTGCTCACAAACCGGCTCAGAAACGGCAACCCCTATCGGAAACGGCAACGGGCCGCCGGTACTGACATGTCGCCACCTTGACCAGAGCCCGACATGAGCAAGCGGAGCTTACCTTCAGGTGGAGGCCTCTTCTCATGAGACTGCTACCGATGGGTCGGATGCAGCGCGGGCCTGTTGGTCTTGACGAACTTGACCGCTGGGTGCTGATCCGTTGGGAGCGTCGGCCTGCGCTGATGACATCTGGCAGTGGACTGGCCACATCGCTAGGGTGGCAGCATCTGACTGCGATCGAGCAGAGCTGTCCTCGACTACCAGCTCTCACCGCAGAGAACGGAAAACCCCGCCGTTGAATAACTTGACCGAGTTGCATGAGTCGCTGGCCAAGGTTGTCCTTGGCAACCGCGACCTAGTTGAAGTGTTGACCGAGATCACTCGAATCGCTCGCCGTGAGATGCCGAGCATCGAGGCAGCCTCTGTGACGCTGATCCGGGGAGAGAAGCCCTTTACGGCTGCATACGAAGGGCAGATGGCTCTGGATGCTGACGAGTTGCAATACGAGCGTGGGTATGGCCCCTGCATGGATGCCGGTAGGGCCGGCCAGGTGTTGCTCATCGACGACATGCGGAGTGAACAGCGCTGGCCTGACTACGCCCAGCACGCCGCCGCTCACGGTGTGCTCAGCTCGCTCTCGGTGCCACTACCGTTCCAAGGCGCGACAATCGGCGCGCTCAACACCTACGCCAAACGCCCGCGGTTTCTCGACGACCGCGATGTTGAGTTAGCCGAGGACATTGCTGCCTGGATCGCGATTGCGATCGGCAATGCGGAAGCAGCGGCCAGAACCAGCGAGGATCTCTCTAATCTGCGTGCCGCGATGATGTCTCGCGCCCTTATCGAACAGGCAAAAGGCATACTGATGGAGCGGCACAAGATCAAAGAGGACGAGGCGTTCACCATTCTCACCCACGCCTGCCAACGAACCAACATCGAGCTGCGCGACGTGGCCGAAGAGCTCGTCCGGACCGGCGCGCTGCCCGGGTAACACGCCGACACGCGGCTTCTTGAGTGCTAAGCGGGTGATCGGAGATCCGGTGGCGTTGTGGACCAGCAACGCCTTCGTCGAGGATGCCCGGGCCTGGGTCGCGGCGCAGCTCGCACTGCGGGGCAGCCGGCTCACCGGCGAGTGGCAGCAGCTGCATGCCCGAGTCTGGTCGAGCACCGTCCGGTTCGAGACGACTGAGGGTCGCGTCTGGTTCAAGGTGAACGGCAGCGGCACCGGGTACGAGCCCGCGCTGATCGCTCTCCTCGGTGAGCTGCGTCCGGGCCTGGCGCCGGACGTAATCGCGCGACGCCAACCGTTGGTGGTCGCTCACCCGGGATGGCGGACCGGTACTCCGGTCCTTCGTCGCTCCCGACACGTTGTGGACGTATTGGGAGGGACTGCTGCCCAGATACGCCGAGGCGCAACTTGGCCTCGCGGAGCACCGACCCCGCCTGCTGGCAACCGGAGCCCCAAACCTCGGCCCTGCGCGACTTCCCGTGGAGTATCGCCGGCTACTGGCTGAGCTCGCTGCCCGGTCCACCGCGGATGGCGGGCTGACCCAAGAGCAAGCGTCCGCTCTCGAGCGCCTGCTCCCGGCCTACGACAGCTGGTGCGCCGAGCTGGCCACATCGCCGGTGCCAGACAGCCTGCAGCACGATGACCTGCACTCCAGCAATATCTGCTGGTCGGGAAATGTGCACGACCTGTCCTCTGTCCGGATCATTGATTGGGGTGATGCATCCGTCGGGCACCCCTTCGCGACGATGCTCGCGACCTTGAACTCGATTGCCTTCCACGCAGGAGTGCTGCGCGCCGACGGGCGGATGAACGACCCGCGCGTGCTGCGGATTCGGGACACGTACCTCGAGCCCTTCACCAGTCGGGGCAGCCGGAAGGAGCTGCTGCGCTGGATAGTGCTGGCCCGGCGCACTGGCTGCGTGACCCGTGCTATCTCCTGGGAAAGTGCCCTCCAAGACGCGCCGGAGATGGTGGTCGCAGCCGAGAAGTTCCCAGTCCGAGGATGGTTGCTTGAGCTGCTCGAGCCGTGGGCCGATGTGGACTAATGCGGGGGCACGTCGCGAGAAGGACGCCCTACGGCGCGGCCGCTGATCTTGCGCGGCTTGATCTCGATGAACAGGTTCCGGACTCCATCAGCCCACGGCACCGGTCCGGTCTCCCAAGCCGAGTTGAGCAGGTAGTTGTGAGCCATCGCCTCGGCGAATCCGAGCACCAGAACACTCCAGCCAGACTTGATTTGCTCATCGATGCTGTCGATCTCAAAAGCGACACTGGTACGACGGACGAGCTCAGCCAGAGGTCCAGCCGGAGAGGTACGGAAAACCACGCTGCCGTTGCGATATTGATAGGTCACAGGCAAGATCTGGGGGCCATCCCCGGCCATGAAACCGATCCGGCCCGCACTGTGTTGCGCCAAGAGCTCCTTGCAGTCGGCCTCTGACAGTTCGGCGAAGTTGCCGACGGCAGGTTCTCGTCCTGTGGTGAGGTCATCACCAGGCTCCATTCGTGGCGTCTGGGGGGGTGAAGGTGGCTGCCTGATTGCCGGCTTCACCGCCCCGCCCGTACAGGGTTGCGCCCGACTTGGGTTGCACAAAGAGTCGAAGGTCCTGCAGGAGTCCTGAAAGCGACCTAGTCCTTTCTGGCGTTCCGGCCCTTGGCAGGAGTTGGATCGACGCCCGATTCTGAAAATGATGTTTGAGAGGGTGGGCGCGGACGACCTGATGTCGCTCGCCTCGAGGCGGCATCCGCCGCCCCTGCAGGTCGGTGCCGTGCTGATCTTGGACGTACGCGGTGGTCTGGATTCCAGCTCCGTGCGAGCGGTACTGCAGCAACGGATTGCAGCGGTCCCACGGCTGCGGCAACGTTTGCAAAAGGTCCCGCTCGGCTGCGGACGGCCGGTCTGGGTCGATGACGCCGGCTTCAACATGGACAATCACCTGACCGTGGTCGAACAACGATCAGAGACCGACGACGTCGGTCTCCTGGATCTTGCGGCCAGCTTGGTCATCAAGCCACTGCCCGATGACCGTCCCCTGTGGGCTGCCACCTTTGTTCCTGCGCTGACCGGCGGCCGGGCAGCGCTGATCCTCGTCATGCACCACGTTGTAGGCGACGGATTGGCTGGATTGGCCGTTCTCCGCGGGCTTCTCGACGGTTCGCCCATCCCACGGGCCGCAGCCTTTCCACAGGCGCGCCCCTTGCGAGGTGCGCTCGTACGGGACGCCTGGAGCGACCGTATCCGTTCGCTGCGGCGGCTCCCGAAGGCCCTGGGCCGGCTCTTCGCAGCATTCGACGAACTCGGCCCGTCCATGGCCCAACGTGCCCAGCCGAGCTCGCTCAACAAGCCGACCGGACCGCGCCGGAGCCTCCGCACAGTCGTGGCGGAGGTGAGCCGACTTCACGAATTGGCGCACCGCAACGGCGCCACCGTCAATGATCTTGTTCTGACGGCAGTAGCCGGCGCTCTGCATGAGTTGCTCACTGCGCGCGGCGAAACGCTGGACAGCCTGGTGGTGTCGGTGCCGTTCGCCTCCCGGGTACGTACCGAATCTGACCAACTCGGGAATCGCAGCGGCGTGATCCCGGTAAGACTGCCCACCACCGGAGCCTTCACCGCCCGCCTGGCAGCGGTATCAGCGATCATGCGCGCTGCCAAGCAGCACGAGCGTGGAGCTTCCACGGCGGTCTTGGGACCCGTGTTCCGGCTCCTGGCCCGGCTCGGCGGCTACCAGCACTTCATCGATCACCAGTCCTTCGTGCACACCTTCGTCAGCAATCTCCGCGGCCCGATCGCTCCGATGAGCCTCCTTGGCTGCCGAGTGCTCGAGGTAGTACCGCTCAGCGTGGCGACCGGCAACATCACGGTCTCCTTCACCGCCCTGTCGTACCACAATCGTCTGGTGATCACCATGATCTGCGATCCGGAGACCTGTCCGGATGTCGACCGGCTGTGCAGTGCCCTCCGGTCCCAGCTCGCCGGTTGCTGATGTGTCGAGTCAGTCCTCTCGGGGTATTCGAGATAGATGGCGGGAAAGCCTCGCACAGAAAGGAGATCTGATGACTACGCAGTCGCAACCCGGCGAATCCCAGCCGCTACCCGATGACACGCAAACCGAAGCGGGCGACACGCAACCTGAAGCCGGCGAATCGAAGGAAAGCAAGGCTCAGAGCGTGATGAGCCGCTGGCCGCGAGACCTCACGGACCTGTGGGGTGGTTGGCAGCCTTTCGGGACTATGAACTGGCCGTTCCGCGACATCAAGGTCGAAGAATTCACTGATGGCGAGCACCTGGTGATCAAGGCCGAGCTGCCAGGGGTCGATCCCGAGCGTGACATCGATCTGTCGGTGGACAACGGGGTTCTCACCATCGCGGCGGAACGTCGCGAGAGCAGCCGCGAGAAGTTCGACAAGGGCTTCCATAGCGAGTTCCGGTACGGAAGTTTTGTCCGTCAGGTGAGGCTGCCGGCTGGCACGTCACCAGAGGTGGTCTCGGCGACCTACAAGGACGGTGTCCTGGAGATCCGGATGCCGAAGCCATCGGCAGAGGCAGCCTCGCGTCGTATCCAGATCCAACGCGGTTGAGGGCGCAGGCGCACTGTCAAACCAGCGGGACCTCTGTTCCACCTACCGAGCTGCGAGCAGCTCCCTCATGTGGGAAGGACTTTGGTCCCGCTCCTGAATCTCCTTTGGCCCGTGCGTAGCGCCTAGGGCAACCGAGACAGTGGGAATCATTCACAGCGGAGGTTGATCATGACTTTGGATAACGCGGCATGGTCGCTACTCGACCGTGGTGGACGCCTGGAGACCTTGGACCGTGAGGAGTGCCGCCGCCTCCTGGGTTCGACAAATATTGGCCGCCTCGGGTACTGCTCCGATTCTGGGCCGCGCATCGTCCCGATGAACTACACATTGGTCAGCGAATCTGTGACCTTCCGTACCGGCATCGATACCGAGGCATCTCACGAGCTTTTCGATCATCCGATCGCGTTCGAAGTTGATCAGGTCGATGAATTCCTGCAGGCAGGATGGAGCGTGCTTGTCGTGGGAAACGCCCAGCCCCTGGACGAAGCCTCATTGCTACTCCTCGATGTGGCGCAGTCGCCGCAGCCCTGGCCGGAGGGCAGACGATCGCTGGTTGTCCAATTGCCGCTGATGATGATGACGGGTCGCCGGGTCCACCCGGCCTAGAGGATAGGCATTCAGTAGAGGAGGAGCGCAGCTCATGATCAGCCGATC
>JAJTCL010000113.1 GCA_021323255.1 Propionibacteriaceae bacterium
TGCCGCCTGCGCGGGGTTTTGCTATGCCACGGCGATGGCTGATTCCTTCATTCGCACTGGCGCCTCGAAGTATGTGTTGATCATCGGCGTGGAGCGGCTCACCGACATGACCAACCGGTCCGACCGGTCCACGGTCTTCCTCTTCGCCGACGGAGCCGGAGCAGCGGTGATCGGACCGAGTGAGTTCCCAGGAATTGGCCCTGTGGTCTGGGGCTCTGATGGTGATCAAGCTCCGCTGATTCAGCAAACCGAGCCCTGGGACGCGGCGCTGTCCTGGGACACCGAGTCGTATCGATCCACCGACGGCGGAGCCAGTTGGCCGACGCTGAAGATGGAAGGCAATCCAGTCTTCAAGTGGGCCTCCTACACGATGGCCAAGACCGCCGCTGAGGCACTCGACGCCGCCGGCGTACGTCCCGAGGACTTGGATGTCTTTGCACCGCACCAGGCCAACATGCGGATCACCGACGCAATGTTTCGTGCGCTCAAACTGCCAAGCCGCGTCGTCGTCGCACGGGACATCGCCCGGCAGGGCAATACCTCCGCGGCATCGATTCCGCTGGCGATCGAGGCGTTGCTGGAGTCCGGCGAGGCCCGCAGCGGGCAGACCTGCCTCATCATTGGCTTCGGCGCCGGCCTGGTCTACGCCGGTCAGGTGATCATCCTGCCCTGAAATCTGGACCTGAAATCTGGATTTAGGAACCATCCCAACCATAGAAGGAGCTCTGTTGATGCCCACCACCGAGGAAGTCCGCGCAGATCTGGCCGAGATCGTCAATGAGGTCGCCGGTGTCCCAGCCGATGATGTCCAACTGGACAAGTCGTTCACCGATGATCTGGATGTGGACTCGCTATCGATGGTCGAGATCATCTATGCCGCCGAAGAGAAGTTCGGCGTCAGCATCCCCGATGAAGAGGCCAAAAACCTCAAGACCGTGGGCGATGCCGTCGCCTACATCGAGCGCGCTGCCGCCTGATCACCGCCCGCTGATCATGTCGGGGCAACCACCACGGGGGCCCCGACATCAGCCAAACAATCAAGACACACGCACCGCAGGAGTCACCGCATGTCACGCATCCGCGTTGTCGTCACCGGCCTCGGAGCCACCACTCCGCTCGGAGGCGATGTCGCCAGCACCTGGGACGGCTTGTTGGCCGGCAAGTCAGGGGTACGCAAGATCGAGGCCGACTGGGCCACGGATCTACCGGTGCAGATCGCGGCCCAAGCAGCTGTCGATCCGGCTGAGATCTTGGAACGCGTCGAGGCCCGTCGGCTCGACCGCTCCGCGCAACTAGCGGTGGTCGCCGCATTGGAGGCCTGGCAGGACGCCGGGTACGGGCTGCGAGAGGAGAACCCGGTAGACCGGGAGCGGCTCGGAGTCGCCATCGCCACAGGTATTGGCGGGATGGTCACGCTGCTGTCCAACTGGGACATCCAGAAAGAAAAAGGCGCTCGTCGCGTTAGCCCATTGGCCATCCCGATGCTGATGGCCAACGCCTCGGCAGCCAACGTCAGCCTCCGGCTCGGAGCCCGAGCCGGCGTACACACCCCCGTTTCGGCCTGCGCGTCAAGCAATGAGTCGATCTCCCTCGGCCTGGACATGCTGCGGCTGGGTCGCGCCGATGTTGCCGTCGTGGGAGGCACCGAGGGCGTCATCCACCCGTTGCCGATCGCCAGCTTCGCCCAGATGCAGGCCATGAGCCGGCGCAACGACGAGCCCGAGCGCGCCTCGCGCCCATGGGACGTCGACCGGGACGGCTTCGTGCTCGCTGAGGGCGCAGCCATACTGGTCATTGAGACTTTGGAGCACGCCCGGGCGCGTGGTGCTCGTATCTACGGCGAACTCGCCGGAGCCGGCATCACCGCCGATGCGCACGACATGGTCCAGCCCGACCCGACTGGCGCAAGTCAGGCTCTGGCCATGACCAAGGCACTCCGTGAGTCCGAACTTGCTCCCGGCGACATCGTGCACGTCAACGCGCACGCCACCTCCACCCCACAAGGCGATGTCACTGAGGCTGGGTCAATTCGGCAATCACTGGGTGAACACACCGAGGCGATCGTCACCGCGACCAAATCCATGACTGGGCACCTGCTGGGCGGTGCCGGAGCGCTGGAGTCACTCTCCACCCTGCTCGCCCTCTATCACCGCACGGTGCCGCCCACCATCAACCTGGACAACCCAGAACCTGATCTTGGTATCGACATCGCCAGCAAGGTGCGCGATCTGCCGAGCGGTGACCTGGCGGGGATCAACAACTCGTTTGGCTTCGGCGGCCACAACGTCGCCGTGGCCTTCACCAATGCCTACGCCACAGGAGGCTCGACATGACGATGACAACTGAGCGGGGCCCTGCTCCGAGCACGGCACCCGCCGCGCAGGCCACCGGCGCCCCGCCCGCTGCACCAACAAAGGTCAAGCTTCCCCGCGAGCTGGATCCGCGTAATCCGAAACTCCGGCTGCAGGCCCTGTTGGATGCCGATTCGGTCGAGTTGATCACTCCGGATGATGACTCTGGAATGCTCGCTGCCATCGGCACCATCAATGGTTGCCGAATCGTTGCCTTCTGCTCGGATGCCACCGTGATGGGTGGCGCGATGGGCATGGACGGCTGCGATGTTGTGGTACGGGCGTACGAGCGCGCGATGCACGACCGGGTGCCAATTCTGGGGATCTGGCACTCCGGCGGCGCCCGCCTGGCTGAGGGGGTGCTGTCCCTGCACGGAGTCGGTCGGATCTTCCATGCGATGACCCAGGCGTCCGGCAAGATCCCACAGATCTCCATCGTGCTCGGCTTCGCGGCCGGCGGCGCAGCGTACGGACCGGCGCTGACCGACGTGGTGATCTTGGCCCCGGAGGGCCGCATCTTCGTCACCGGTCCCGATGTCGTGCGTTCGGTCACCGGTGAGGATGTCGACATGTTGCGGCTCGGCGGACCCGACACGCACGGGCGCCGATCAGGTGTGGTGCACGTCGTCGCTGACGACGAGTCGGATGCCATCGAGCAGGGCCGGGCACTGGCCACCCTGCTTGCCAGTCAGGGTCTGACTGCGAGAGAGGTCGCCGATGTTGATCTTGCCGCACTGCTGCCCGAGTCGCCCAAGCGAGCCTACGATGTGCATCCCTTGATCAACGGCCTGTTGGATAACGGCTCGACGGTAGAACTGCACGCCCGGTGGGCTCCCAACGTCACCATTGCGCTCGGGCGGCTCGGCGGGCGGACGGTCGGCGTTATCGCGAACAACCCGCTACGGCTGGGAGGCTGCCTGGACTCACTCAGCGCGGAGAAAGCAGCCCGGTTCGTCCGCATGTGCGACACCTTCGGCGTACCGCTGGTCGTGGTCGTGGATGTACCCGGTTACCTGCCAGGTGTCGGGCAGGAGTGGGACGGGGTGGTTCGTCGCGGCGCCAAGTTGCTGCACGCCTTCGGCGAAGCTGTGGTGCCGCGGGTGACGCTGGTGACCCGCAAGGCGTACGGCGGGGCGTACATCGCGATGAATGCACGGTCGCTCGGTGCCACTCGAGTCTTCGCCTGGCCGGGAGCTGAGGTGGCTGTGATGGGCCCGATCGCAGCGGTTCGGATTCTGCACCGGCGCAAGCTGGCTGAAGTCCCCGACGACGTACGTCCCCAGCTCGAGACCGAGCTCGCCGCAGAGCACGAGCGCATCGCCGGAGGCGTGGAGAAGGCGGTTGAAATCGGGGTTGTGGACGAAATCGTCGCGCCCGATGCAACTCGCTCTGCCCTGGCTGCTGCGATCCGAGTCGCCGACACCGGCGAACGCGGTGCGCACACAAACATCCCCCTGTAGTAACTTCTTCACCCACGCCGACTTGTCAGAACCCAGTTGAGCTGTAGGTCAACTGGGTTCTGACAGGTCGGCGTGGTGGTGAGGGAATTAGACGACGTTGTGGAGCCAGCGGACCGCTGCGCCGTCACCGGCGTAGCGGAACGGCTCGAGCTCTTCGTCCCAGGCGCTGCCCAGCAGATCGTGCAGAGCCTTGGTGATGTCCTTGCCTCCGAGCGCGGCCAGCGCTATCGCATGCTTGATCCGATCTTCGGGAATCATGATGTCGCCATGGATACCGGTGATCGCGTGGAACATGCCTAGCGCAGGGGTGTAGGAGTAACGCTCAGCCTCCGTGCCGGAAGTTGCCTCCTCGGTGACCTCGAAGCGAACCCGCTGCCAACCCTTGAGGGCACTCGCCAGTCGCGCTGCTGTGCCACAAGGGCCAGCCCAGGAGTATTCGGTGCGATAGCAGGCGCGCTCGATCGGCTGAACGATCCAATCCACGCGTACGGGCATACCAAAGACGCCGCCGACCGCCCACTCGATATGCGGGCACAGTGCTGACGGCGCGGAGTGGATGAACAAAACTCCACGGGTCGTGCTCATGACCAGATCCTCCAAGTGCGAGACCAAAGACAACCTGAGGGCTGCCTTCCCCAACAGCCTCAAGCTGGCCACGCGGTCGGACCTGGTGCTCCTTATCTTGCACCATCGGCCCCAGCTGTACCAAGAGATAGCAGCCGACTCGCGCCCCCTTTTGTTTCGCCGCTCGCGCATCGCGCTTGGAATCCGCCGCCGTCGTCGTCACTCGCAGAGGAAGAACGCCTCCGCTCGCTCCTTCTCCGTGCGGCGGCGCGCGATTCGCCGACGCTCGCGGCAAGGCAACTCATACATTGGGCCCGTGACGGTTTCGCCATTCGGCTCATGGGTCTCTCCGGTTTCAGTTGACCAGCTGATTGGTCCAGCACGACTCTCCGCGGTGCAGATCGATGGCCGGCACATCTACTGGCTGGAGGTCCGGGCTGACCAGGGAGGCAGGGCCAGCCTGTGGCGCCGGCGCATTGCCGGCGGCGAGCCGGTAGAGGTCACCCCGGCACCGGCCTACGTACGCACCAGAGTGCACGAGTATGGCGGCGGCGAATATCACGCCGCAGGCGGCACGGTGGTCTATTCGGAGTACAGCGACGGGCGTTTGTACGTGGTCCACAACGATGGCAAGCCGCGCCCGATCACCGCTGAGGGTCGGTTCCGATTCGGTGACATTCGGGTCCATCCTGAGCGCGGACTCGTGCTCGCGGTACGCGAGGACCATTCCAGCGGTGCCGAACCAGTCAACAGCATCGTTGCTCTTGATCTTGACGGTTCGAACGCTTACGGCGGTGCGGTGCTGTGTGCCGGTGCCGATTTCTACTCCACACCTGAGCTTTCGGCGAGCGGCCGACTGGCCTGGACTCAGTGGAACCATCCGAACATGCCGTGGGATTCCACCACGATCATGATTGGCTCCTTGAGCGGCAGGACGGTCGTGGGCAGTCAATCCGTCGCGGGCGGCCCCAGCGAGTCAGCCGTGCAGCCCCGCTGGGTGGGTGAGAAGCTGATCTTCATTTCCGACCGTACCAACTGGTGGAACCTCTACCTGTGGAGCGAAGGCGACGTGCGGCCGCTCTGTGTAACGGAGGCGGAGTTCTGCGCGCCACAATGGACACTTGGCCAGCGGCCGTACGCGATCATCGATGATGATCATCTGCTGTGCAGCATCAATCGCAGCGGCGAGCAAAGCATCGCCATGCTGCGGGTCTCCGACGGTTTGCTTCATTCGGTGACCAGTTCCGGTACGGCCGCCACGTCGCTCGACGTCGGCGGGCGCAGCGCCGCTGCGGTTCTCAGCTACCCGGACCGGCTGCCGGCGGTGGCGCTGCTTGACCTCGATCAGGGCAGCTGGACGACCATCAGATGCTCCGCTCCGATGATCATCGATGCTGCCTCGGTGTCCCATGCACGACAAGTGAGTTGGACCGCTGAGCAGGGGACGGTCCATGGCTACTTCTACCCACCCACCAACGCGCGATGCACTCCACCGAACGACAGCCTGCCACCCATGATCACGCTGTCCCACGGTGGTCCCACCGGTTCCGCTGCGCCCGACTTCAAGATGGCGTACCAGTTCTGGACCTCCCGCGGCATTGCGGTTCTCGATGTCAATTACGGCGGCAGCGCGGGCTTCGGCCGCGCGTATCGAGACCGACTGAAGGGCTGCTGGGGTGTCGTTGACGTGCAGGATTGCATTGCGGGTGCGGTAGCGATGGGTAGGCAGCGGCTCGCCGACCCCGCCCGGTTGGCGATCATGGGCGGCAGCGCTGGCGGATTCACGACTCTGGGCGCACTCACGACCACAGACGTCTTCGCTGCGGGCATCTGCCAGTACGGCATCGCCGATCTCGAGAATCTGGCGACCGACACACACAAGTTCGAGGCGCACTATCTCGACAGTCTGGTAGGCCCGTATCCCCAAGACCGCGCACTCTACGTCGAGCGCTCGCCGATCCACCACCTCGATCAACTTTCGGCACCGATCTTGTTGCTGCAGGGAACCGATGACAAAGTGGTGCCGCCGAGACAGACCGAGATGTTGGCCGAGGCAGCGCGCCAGAAACATCTGCCCGTCGCCATGATCATGTTTGAAGGCGAAGGCCACGGCTTCCGCAGGGCCAGCACGATCAAGGCGGCAATGGAGGCGCAGCTGTACTTTCTCGGCCGGATCCTCGGCTTCGAACCTGCGGATCGGGTACCTCCGATTCCCATCCATAATCTGGCTCAGATCGCGCGCCGCTGATCGGAGGACGAGCGAGGAGACATGCTTTCCGTCTCCGAGCGAGGACGACGTCAGCGGGTCACAAGCGCGATCTGCGCGACGCGGAGCGTCGCAGAAACTACGCTCGCGCGCCGCTGATCGGAGGACGAGCGAGGAGACACGCTTTCCGTCTTTGAGCGAGGACGACGTCAGCGGGTCACAAGCGCGATCTGCGCGACGCGGAGCGTCGCAGACATTACGGCTGATCAAACCGAATTGCCGGCGTGATCAGCATCGGCCTGCCACGGATGCAGTCGCGGCACCCAGGCCCGCACCGCCTGGCGGTAGCGCTGGTATTGATCCCCGTAGCGCTCCAGCAACACCGGCTCCTCGTACCAGCGAACAAACGCTGCCATGATCGCCCACACTACAAGCGCGTATATCAGCAATGCCCGCGAGCCGAAGATCATTGCCTGGCCGAGCACTGCCATGACCACGGCGAGATACATCGGATTACGCACGAAGCGATAGTCACCGCCGACCACCAGCCGCTCAGTTGGAGCGACCGGCGCCGGCGTACCTCCGCCCTCAACCACGAAACGAGCGAAGGCGCGGACCAGCAGCACAACTGCAACTACCAGGAGAATTGCACCAGATGTCATCCGGATGATCGCGAACGGCGACCTCGGCCCAGGTACCTGCCACCCGCTGATGAGCCAGGGCACGAGTCCCGCCACCACACCGGGTGCAACGACGAAGAAGACGGCGCTGCCCACCGCGGCCGCCGACCGCCGCATGTTGAGACCCTCGCCTGTCCCTAGGTCGGCACCCAGTAGGTGTCTGGCAAGGGCCGTGGCCCGAAGATCGCCTGGCCGACCCTCACCGTGGTCGCCCCATACTCGATAGCGATCTCCAGATCACCGGACATACCCATGGACAGCTCGTCATAGGTGCCAGTGACGTCATCGCTACTCTGCAGCCGTCGCTGCAGATCACGCATGCGTTCGAAGCACGCCCGAATCTCTCGTTGATCATCCGACAGCACAGCCAATGTCATCAGACCACGTACGCGTAAGGTCCCGTACGCCCGGAGTGCAATAGCAAACGCCTCCACCTCATCTGGTGGCAAGCCGTACTTTTGCGGTTCACCGGATGAGTTGACCTGCAAGAAGACATCGAGGCTGCGGCCCTGATCTTCCAAAGCCTGATCAAGCGCCGCGGCCACCTTGACCGTGTCCAGCGCATGGAACTCCGAAGCGATGGCAGCCACGTGCCTGGCCTTGTTGGTCTGAAGATGGCCGATGATCGCCCACCTGAGATCAGGATGACCAGCGAAATGCCTCGCCTTCTCCATGGCCTCCTGAACTTTGTTCTCCCCGAGCAGCCGAACCCCAGCCTCATAGGCCTCCGAGACAAGGTCCATGGATCGCGCCCGACTCGCGTGCACGCCGCCTTGATCCGCGCCTCCACCGCGGCCAGGTTCTCCGCCACGCTCCCCATGCCTGAACCTTAGTCTCGCCAGAGCAACGCGATGGCACTTTATGGAGGTCGAGTTACGGCCAACGAGCGCCGAGGGAGATCAGCCCCAACGCCGCGAGGATCGCAAAGCCCAATCCGAAGCCGGCGTAGCGCGCGGTGACTTCTCGGTCCACCTTTTCCTTGCCAACCGAACTGCCGATGTCGCGGTAGACGTCTTTCAGTTCGCCAGCAGATGCCGCGGTGTAGGCCTCTCCGCCAGAGATCTTGGAGATGCGCGCCAGCTCAGCCCGGTCTACGGGCACCGGTTCCCGCCTGCCACCAATATCGATGTACCCGTCGGGTGTCCCGTAGGCGATGGTGTAGATCGGAACGGATTGGGCCCTGGCAGCCATCGCCGCTTGATCCGATGGTCGGCCGACCTGGGTCTTGCCGTCACTCAGCAAGACGATCCGCGCGGGTGGCACGGTTTTCGGGTTGTCCGGATCGGGCGGCACTTGGGCCAGCGCGGCGAGCGAGGTGTAGATGCCCTCACCGATTGCAGTCGAGGCCTGAGGACGTAAAGACCGGATTGCAGCCGTCACCGATCCACGGTCCAGCGTCGGCGGTACGAGCGTCGTCGCGGTGCCGGCGAAGGTCACCAGCGCGATGTTGAACTTGGGCGGCAGGGATGTCACAAACTGCTCGGCCGCGGACTTGGCTGCCTCCAGCCGGTTCGGCTCCACGTCCTTGGCCTCCATGGACAGTGACACATCGATGGTCATGACGATGGTTGCCCGTTCCCGGGGCACTGAGACTTGATCCTTCGGCTTGGCGAAAGCCACCGTCAAGGTCAGCAGGCTGAGAATCGACAACCCGACCGCGAGATGCCGTAGCCAGGTCCGGTCCCGCGGGATGACCAGGTCGAACATCGTCTTGCTGACTTGCATACTGCGGTTCCGCTTGCGCTGCACCAGCCACAGGTACAGACCGACCAGCAGCGGGATCAGCAACAGCAGCCACAGCCGCCCCGGTGCAAGGAAGGAGAGAAGTGGAGTCATCTTCACCGCCTTCCCTCAAGAAAGTGGTCACCAACACCACCAAGGGGGCCAGATTGGTTGCTGTTTGCGACCACTTTCGGGAGGAGAAGACGGAGGGTGCTGACGATCACGGCCATTTTGCCCCTAGCGAGATAGCGCCTAGGGCTGCGAGCACCGCGAGCGCCAGACCGTAGCCGGCAAAGCGCGCAGTCACTTCGCGATCGGCCTTCTCGTAGCCGATATCTGATCCGATGTTCTGATACACCCGCTTCAGCTGATCGGCTGTGGCCGCCGCGAAATATTCGCCATTGGTCGCTGCGGCGATTCGCTTCATTTCCTCATGGTCGACCGGTACGGGTTCCCGCTTGCCGTCGAGATCGACATAGCCGTTTTCGGTGCCGTACGCGATCGTGTAGATCGGAATCTTGGCCGACCGAGCCTCCGCAGCGGCCTGCTGCGGCGCGCGGCCGGTGGTGTTGTAGCCGTCGCTGAGCATCACGATGGCGCCGGGCGCTATTGAGTTCGGGTTGTCCGGATCCTTCGGTGCCTGCTGGAGAGCCCGGAGCGCTGTAGCGATCCCCTCCCCTATCGCCGTCGATTCCTGCAGTTGGATGCCGTTGATCGCGTTCTGTACCGTGCCATGGGCGGTGGTCGGCGGCACCAGGATCGCTGCGGCTCCGGCCATCGAGACCACCGAGACGTTGAACTTCTCGGGTAGCTGGGCGACGAAGTCGATGGCTGCCTGCTTGGCAGCGTCGAGCCGCGTCGGCCTGACATCAGTAGCCTGCATCGACAGCGAAGAGTCGATCACTACCACGACCGTAGCGCGCTCACGTGGCACATCGATCTGAGTCTTCGGCCGTGCGAAGGCCGCTGTGAGGGTGATCAGACTGAGCAGGGAAAGTGCGACCGCCAGGTGACGCCGCCATTGCGACTGCTTGGGCACGACCACGTCGAGCATTGAGGTATTGGTAAAGCGCATGCCGCGCCGGTTCTTCCGGAGGCTGGCGAAGATGTAGGCGAGAATCATCACTGGAATGATGAGCAAGATCAGCAGCCGCTCCGGCGACAGGAACGCGAGCTGCGGAATCACCAGCTGCGACAGCAGCGCGGATCTCATTTCGTCACTCCCTGTGGCGGGGCGTGCAGCATGCTCGCCACGCGACGGTACGCCAACACGAACCGGGCAATGTCTTGCACCCAGTCTCGGTCGGTCCGCAACTGAATGTGCCCGACACCTGCACGACGAAGCGAGATACGTATTCGTTCCCGCTGTGCCGCGCTTGCCGCATCCATTCTGGCTCGCGCATCCGAGTCGCCGGTGTTCACGTAACGCTCGAAGTCAGTCTCCGGATCGCGAATCAGCATGTCACCAACGTTGGGGAACTCGATCTCCCTTCGGTCGACTACTTCGACCGCAAGGACTTGGTTGCGTACGCTGAGCCGACGCATCGAACGCTCCCACTCGGGTTCCACGTTCGGGTCTAGCTCATGATCACCCGGAGTCAAGAAGTCCGATACCACCACCTTCAACCCGCGGCGACGCTGGGTCCGGGACAGCTTCTCGACACTTGCGGCGAGCGTCATCGGACCGGTGGC
Organism: Propionibacteriaceae bacterium; assembly: GCA_021323255.1. Classification (GTDB taxonomy): domain Bacteria; phylum Actinomycetota; class Actinomycetes; order Propionibacteriales; family Propionibacteriaceae; genus Microlunatus. Next base: position 10,676 of record JAJTCL010000113.1, read on the forward strand.
GTGGTCGGGCACGAACGGCTCGGTCAACATCTTGCGCAGCAGACCGTACAAGGCGGAACGGCCAGATCTTGCCGGCAACCTACGCAGACTCTCCGGGCGCAAGATGTAGCCGCCGAATCGGTCGCCCATCCTCTGACTGAGGAAGCCGATCGTCGCCACCGCCGCGATGCCGAGATCCCGCTTGGTCACTCCTTCGGTCCCCCAGTTCATCGACGGGGTGACGTCAAGCAACGCCCAGACCTCGAGCTCTCGATCGGCGATGGTGTCGCGGACATAGGGCACGGTGGTGCGTGCGGTCACGGCCCAGTCGATCTTGCGCACGTCGTCCTCGCCAGGAACGTAGATTCGGGCATCGCTGATATCCGAGCCGGGTCCCGGCAGCAAGCCCATGTGGTCGCCGTGCAGAAACCCCTCGAGGCGACGCACGATGGTGAGCTCGAGCCGGCGCAGCGCAGCCTCCGGCGCCAGCTTGTGTAGCGGAATAGTGGCGCGGGTTGGCGCACCGAGCACCGAGGAGACCGCGCCCATGCTCTGCTCGGGACCAGCGAACTGCACAGGAGCACCGCTGGGCGGCGGATAAATCACAGGAGGACCAGCGGGCGGCGGGAATCCAGGTGTACCGACGGGCTGACCGCCTGGCGGCGGGAACGACACGTCAGCCTCTAGTTGAAGTCCGGCTGGTTAGGCATATTCGGCACCGGCTGCTGATAGGGCGTCGGCGGCGCGGTGTAGGTGTTGGCCGACGGCACTGAACGTCCAGGCGGAGTCTGGTGGTTCTGTCCAGACTGCTGATTCCACACCGGCGTCGGCGGCGGCACCATGGCGACGATCCGCTCGATCACCTGAGCTGGTGCGATGTTGTCGGCCACTGCGTCGAAACCGAGCACGATGCGGTGTGCCATGACATCTCTGGCAACAGACTGCACATCGGTCGGCAGCACATAGTCCCGACCATGGATCAGGGCCAGAGCACGAGCCGCGGCAACCAGCCCTAGCGTGGCGCGTGGGCTACAGCCGATCTGAATGACCGGCGTGAGATCCGGCAGATTGAACTCGGCGGGCGTACGCGTCGCCAAAACGAGCCGGACGATGTACTCAGCGACGAGGTTGTGAACGAAGACCTCCTGTGCCTGGCGCTGCAGCTGGAGGATCATCTGCGGGTTCAGAACCGGCTGTGAGGTCGGCGGATCGACACTCATCCTGCGGAGGATGTCGAACTCCTCGTTCCCGGCCGGGTAGGGTACATCGACCTTGAGCAGGAAGCGGTCCCGCTGTGCCTCGGGTAGCGGATACACGCCCTCGGATTCCAAAGGGTTCTGAGTAGCGATCACGATGAAGGGCTGCGGCACTGGATAGGTCGTGCCGCCGATCGAGACCTGCCGCTCGGCCATCGCTTCCAACATCGCCGCCTGCACCTTCGCTGGTGCGCGGTTGATCTCGTCGGCGAGAACAAAGTTCACAAAGATCGGCCCGAGCTCGACGTCGAAGCTCTCCTGGCTGGCTCGATAAATGCGGGTCCCGATGATGTCGGAAGGAACCAAGTCGGGAGTGAACTGGATCCGAGCAAACTCACCACCGACTACGGTGGAGAAACTGCGCACCGCCAGCGTCTTGGCCACCCCAGGCACACCCTCCAGCAGGCAATGTCCCTGGGCCAGCAGGGCGACCATGAGCTGCTCGACCATGTGCTCCTGTCCAACGATCACCCGCTGAACCTGGGCGATCGCGTCCCCGAGTAGCTGCGAGGCGGTCTGGTTTCCGAGCTGGCCCGAGGTCCGAGCGACCGGGCGCTCTTCGACAGGCTGGCCAAACGACGGACTACTCACGCACCTCTCCTGTTACTCGTCAAAGCGTCTGGCGGACGGTTGCGGCAAACCGTCGCCGCTGCTCCGGACACCGAGCCATTCTCGCAGACGCAGGACTCAAGGCTATGGGTCTGCACAAACCGCGGAATTAGGCGAAGGTGCCAGAGCTCGCTGTGAGCAAGCTTTGAATCAACCCTGACCCCGCTATGACGCCGTCCGGATCGCGCGCCGCCGTGCTGGGGAGAAGGGAGTCGACATGCCTCTCGTCGGCGAGCGAGA
>JAJTCL010000114.1 GCA_021323255.1 Propionibacteriaceae bacterium
GTGCGTTTCCGACAAGGATGAAGGAGGTCCGAGAGAAGGGGAGCTAGCTGCCGAGTTCGGCCAGGGTCTCCTTACAGGGACGGATCTCGCCGACTCGTTCGCCGCCACCGAGCACTGGACCGCTGGCGTGGGCATCCAGTGTTTCATGATCAAATCCAAGTCGTTTGAGTACGCCTGCCATGGCGACGGGGCGGGCGCGTGGATTGCCATCGCTGATCTTGATCGCCACACCACGGCCGTCGGCTAGCCCGACCGCATAGACCGACTCAGCCCCAGCCTTCCCCATCAGACCCGGGATCGCGCGGTGCAGTTCGAGCTCGTCGCGCCGGGTGCCGGACACATACTCCGGATGGCTCCGGATCGCCGTCGCGACCCGATGCTCCGCGCCGTCCGATGCGCTGGCGATGCGCCCAAATGCGCGGGCCAGACCGTACAGCGAGATCGCATACAGCGGGGCGCCGCAGCCGTCAATCGCCACGTTCCTAGCCTGCTCCTGGGCAAGATCATCAATGGCTTGGACGATCGCCAGCTGGATCGGATGGTCAGGATCGCGGTAGCTGGCGATGTCCCGCCCGTTCAGGACAGCAGTCCTGATCATTCCCGCGTGTTTTCCCGAGCAGTTCATGGCAAGCGAAGATTTGGCAATCCCGCTGCGAATGGCGTCCTCCCTGGCGTCCTGGTCCAGCGGCCAGTCCGCTGGCATCTGCAGTGCCGACTCGTCGAGCTGCGAAAGGCCAAGGATGCGGCGTACCCCCTCGAGGTGGAACGCCTCGCCTGAGTGAGAGGCGCAGACCAGTGCCAACAACTCGCCATCAAGATCAAGACCAGCCCGCAACATGCCGACCGCTTGAAGCGGTTTGTTGGCACTACGGGGATACATCGGGGCGAAATCAGCGCCGACTGAAAAGGCCAGGCTGCCATCTGGGTTGGTGATCGCCACCCTTCCCCGATGGACGCTTTCGACAAACCCGTTGCGAACGACCTCGACGAGCACCGGATCCGATTCGAAAGGGCTGCCCACGGGGGAGACCTTACGCTTGATCACCTGCGGCAGGCCTTCGTTCTGCGGTGGGCGAACGCAGTTCTGCGTTATTCCGCAGCGTGGCTCCGCACGCTCTAATCTTCATAGTGTGAACTGGCATGAGTACGACGCCGCCCTGTTCGACCTGGACGGCGTGTTGACCCCGACCGCGGAGGTGCACATGCGGGCGTGGCGGCAGCTCTTTGTCAACTTCCTCACCAAGCGAGGTATGGACCAGCCCTACGTCGAGAACGACTACTTCGACTACATCGACGGCAAGCCACGCTACGAGGGCATCCGCGCCTTCCTGACTTCGCGCGGCATTCAGCTAGCCGAGGGCGTTCCCAGCGACAGTCCCCAAGTCGAGACCGTCTGCGGGCTCGCCAATCGCAAGAATGAATTCTTTGCCGCGCTGTTGCGGGAGGAGGGCGTCCGCCCCTACGCCGGGTCCGTGCAGCTCCTTGATCATCTTGAAGAGCGCGGCACCAAGGTCGCTGTTGTGACCTCGTCACGGAATGCGACCGCGGTACTAGAAGCCGCCGACCTGCGACCACGATTCGACGTCATCGTCGACGGCAATGTGGCCGCTGAGAAGGGCTTACGGGGCAAGCCATGCCCTGACACCTTCGTCGCCGCTGCGGAGCAACTCGGCGTACCCGTCGAGCGCGCCGTGGTGTTGGAGGATGCTGTCTCCGGAGTCCAGGCAGGCCGTGCCGGCGGTTTCGGCATGGTCATTGGAGTCGACCGCGGCGTCGGCGCGCAGCGCCTGACCGACTTTGGTGCAGACGTCGTCGTTGCTGATCTTGCTGAGCTGACGGCATCATGACACGTCGTAGTCCCGACGACCCGATCAAAGCGGCCGACCCCCTTACCCGCAACCGCTTCCCCATCCACCCGTGGCGGTTCACCGAGGCCGAGTACAGCTCAGATGATCTTGGCGTCACGGAGTCACTGTTCGCCGTCGGCAACGGTTATCTGGGCATGCGTGGGAATGTCGAGGAGGGTCGGGAGACCTACACGCACGGAACCTTCATCAACGGCTTCCACGAGACCTGGCCGATCCGTCATGCCGAAGAAGCCTTCGGCTTCGCCCGAACAGGCCAGACCATTGTCAACGTACCGGACAACAAGACGATCAAGCTCTACGTCGACGACGAGCCGATGCTGCTATCGGTAGCTGATCTTGAATCGTACGAGCGCTCGCTGGATTTCCGCGACGGGTTGTTGTATCGCAACATCATCTGGCGCACCCCTGGCGGCAAGCGAGTCAAGGTGTCCTCGACCCGCATGGTGTCGTTCACGCAGCGCCATCTGGCGATCATGACCATGGAGGTCACGATGCTGGAGGACGAGGCTCCGGTCGTGATCTCCTCCCAGACTCTGAACCGCCAAGACGGCCGCGACGAGTATCACGTACGCTCCGCCGCCATGGGCACCGGGGTCGATCCGCGTAGGGGTGTGCCCTTCGAGACCCGGGTGCTCGAGCCGCAGAGCCACTGGTGGCAAGACCAGCGGATCATCCTCGGTTATCGCTGTGCCAATTCGAAGATGACTCTCGCTGTCGGAGTTGATCACCAAATCATCACCGACAACGACTATCGCACCTTCACCAGCGCCGATGAGGACACCGGCAAGATGGTCTATCGGGTGCAGGCCAAGCCGGGTCAGCCGATCAAGGTCACCAAGGTTGTTTCCTATCACACATCACGTGGAGTGCCCAACCGCGAGCTCGTTGACCGCTGCCGGCGGACCCTCGACCGAGTGCTCGAGCACGGCGTCGAGCCCGAGTTCGCAGCGCAGCGGCAATGGCTGGACAAGTTTTGGGAGCGATCCGATGTCGTGGTGCACGGTCAGCCGGCGTTACAACAGGCGATTCGCTGGAACCTCTTCCAGGTCGCTCAGGCCACCGCGCGAGCCGAGCAGTCCGGGGTGCCCGCTAAGGGTGTGACGGGCACGGGATACAGCGGGCACTACTTTTGGGACACTGAGATCTTCGTGCTCCCGTTTCTTACCTACACATCGCCGCAGATGGCGCGCAGCGAACTGCGTTTCCGTTACAACATGCTCGGTGCAGCGCGCCGCCGCGCCGAGGAACTTGCCCAGAGCGGCGCGCTCTTCCCGTGGCGTACGGTCAACGGTGAAGAGGCATCGGCCTATTACGCGGCCGGCACCGCGCAGTATCACATTGACGCTGACATCGCCTACGCCCTCTGCAAGTACGTCGCTGCCAGCGGTGACCAGGAATTCATGAATCGCGAGGGTGTCGACCTCCTGGTCGAGACCGCGAGGCTGTGGGCTGACCTCGGCTTCTGGCGGGAGAATGGTACCGGCCGCCGCAGCTTCCACATCCACGGGGTGACAGGACCCGACGAGTACACCACTGTCGTCAACGACAACCTCTTTACCAACGTCATGGCCCGGTTCAACCTGGCTAAGGCGGCGGAATTGCTCGGTCAGTTGGAGCGCGAGTTCCCTCGTGCGTACCAGCGCGTCGCGGAACGGCTCGAGCTTGGTGCCGAGGAAATCGCCGAATGGGCCGCATGCGCAGAGTCGATGTCGATCCCGTACGACGAGGTCACCGGGATCAACCCGCAGGACGCCCACTTCCTTGATCGGGAAGTCTGGGATCTCAAGAACACCCCGGCAGATAAGCGGCCGTTGCTCCTTCACTATCACCCGCTGGTGATCTACCGGTTCCAGGTGCTGAAGCAGGCAGATGTGGTGCTGGCCATGTTCCTGCAAGGTGATCATTTCACCAAGGAGCAGAAGCGGAATAACTTCGAGTATTACGACCCCATCACCACCGGCGATTCCACGCTGTCCGCCATTGTGCAGTCGATCATCGCTGCCGAGGTCGGATACCGAGAGCTGGCGCTGCGTTACTTCTACAATTCGCTGTTTGTCGACCTGGCCGATCTGCATGGAAATACCAGCGACGGCGTCCACGTGGCTTCGACCGCCGGCGTCTGGAATATCCTTGCCTACGGGTTCGGCGGCATGCGTGACTACAACGGCATCATCACTTTCGACCCCCGGCTGCCCGAGTCTTGGGCCGGCATGACCTTCCAGATCACCCTCCGCGGCACTCGAGTCAAGGTGGACGTGACGAGCGGCGAGATTGCCTTCACAGTTGTCGCAGGCGAGAGCGCTGAACTGGCTGTTCGTGGCGAGTACTTCACGGTATCGGCTGGCATACCAGTGCGGGTTTCATTGGCTGACCAGGGTTCCGGGATCGATGGCCCGCTCCCCTCCAGGACAGTTGATCGACGTCCCGATGGGACACTGATCACTGCTTCGGTGCCGCAGGCCGTCTTGTTGGGCCGATAGCCCGGCCAACAACGAGCGCGAACTCGTAGCTTGCATTTGCTTGCAATTGCAAGCACAATGGCTGGCGTGGTGAAGATTCGCAGCCAGAAGATTGGTGAGCAGCTGGGCTCGCTCGGTGAGTTCATTGCCGGTCAGCGCCGGATGGCGCAATTGTCGCTGCGTCAGCTTGCTGAGCAGACCGGCATCTCCAACCCCTACTTGAGCCAGATCGAGCGAGGTGTCCGCAAGCCGTCAGCAGAGGTGTTGCAGCAGTTGTCCAAGGCACTGCGTATCTCCGCCGAGACGCTGTACGTCCGTGCCGGGATTTTGGATCCGGCCGACCACCCGGCTACCTCGGTGGAGATGGCCGTGCTCTCGGACATGGCGATCACCGAGCGGCAGAAGCACGTTCTGATCGACGTGTACACCTCATTCGTCAAAGAGAACGAGAGGGCCGCAGCCGGTAGCAAGTCCAAGAACGATCACGATTCACCCAACAAAGAAGGAGAACCCGATGCTTGAGAAGGAACCCTCCGACGAGGCCCGCAAGTCAGCCCTCGAGTCGGATTACGCCGCGCTGTACGCGGTTGCCGGCCTCACTGATGCACTCGCCGAGGCCCTCAAGGGTGCCCTCGCCGAGACGCAGCAAAAGGCCAGCAAGCGGCTGAACGAACTGCAGAGCAAACGCCCGGAACTGAGCGCTCAGGCCAAGGCAGGCGCAGAGGATGTGCGTACCTTCGTGATCACGCTTCCCGAGCAGTTCAAGCACCTGCCGGACGCCACCAAGGCGCGGATCGCCGAGCTGCAGAAGCAGGCAAATGATCTGCTGGCTCAGGCAACGAACACCTATGCCGATTTCGCCGGACGTGGCAAGCAAGCAGTCGATGACGTACGCCGGTCGTCACGTGACCGGTCGGCGAAGGCGACCAAGCCGGTGACCCCTCGCAGCACGGAGATGGCTGCCGCCAGTGGCCCGGCCGCGGGTGTGTCATCCGAAAGTGGTCCCGTCTCAGGTGTGTCATCTGACAACGGTCCGGTTTCGGGTGTGTCATCTGACAACGGTCCGGTTTCGGGTATGTCATCTGACAACGGTCCGGTTTCGGGTATGTCATCCGAAAGCGCCCCCGCCTCAGGTGTGTCATCTGACAACGGTCCGGCTTCAGGTATGTCATCTGAAAGCGACCCGGCCTCCGGCAGGTAGACACCGCCAACAGAGGTTTAGTTACCCGACAAACCCCTCACGCCCCACCTTCTCGCTCGCGCCCCCCGCGAGCAAGAGAGGTGGGGCGTGAGTTCGCCTCCCCCGGGCTGACCTGAGTAGTCGAAATCGCCAGCTGGCGTCGCGTCGTTTCTACGGTGGGGAAGGGCCGAAGTATCAGAGCGACAACGAGAACATCTTCACCGATCGGCTGGCGAGCCGCTGGCCAGTGGCATGGTCGTGACCCACTTGTGTCGAAGCTCGTCTCGGCTAGATAACGAAATGGGAACAGCAGCGTTGACCCTTGCGACGGTGGGCCTCTCAGGCCTGTTTGGAGCGTGATCGGGCGCGGGCGCGGGCCGTCGCCGACAGCACGACCTTCCGCATGCGCACCGCCTCGGGTGTCACTTCCAGGCACTCGTCAGCACGACAGAACTCCAACGCCTGCTCCAAGCTCATCAGCCGCGGCGGGACCAGCCGTTCCAACTCATCGCCCGTGGAGGAACGGACGTTGCTGAGTTTCTTCTCCCTGGTCGGGTTGACGTCCATGTCCTCGGCGCGGGCGTTCTCGCCGATGATCATGCCCTCGTACACATCCGTGCCAGGAGCGACGAACAAGCTGCCGCGCTCCTGCAGGTTGAACAGCGCATACGAGGTGACTTGGCCTGAGCGGTCTGCCACCAGCGAGCCCGTCAGCCGGGTACGCAGATCGCCTGCCCAGGGTTCGTACGCCTCGAAAACGTGGTGCATCAGCCCGGTGCCACGGGTTTCGGTCAGGAACTCGGTACGAAAACCGATCAGCCCGCGAGCTGGCACGAGGTACTCCATGCGGACCCAGCCGGTGCCGTGGTTGACCATCTGTGCCAGCCTGCCGCGGCGGAGCCCGAGCAACTGGGTGACGACCCCAACAAAGTGTTCCGGAATGTCGATGGTCAGCCGTTCGACCGGCTCATGGACCTTGCCGGCGATCTCCCGAATCACCACCTGTGGCTTCCCGACGGTCACTTCGAAGGACTCACGGCGCATCGTCTCAACCAGGATCGCCAGTTGCAGTTCGCCACGGCCTTGCACCTCCCAGGTGTCCGGTCGTTCCGTGGGCAAGACCCGGATGGAAACATTCCCCACCAGTTCTGCATCCAGGCGCGCTTTCAGCAGCCGTGCTGTGAGGTGCTTGCCCGAACGGCCGGCAAGCGGGGACGTGTTGATGCCCATGGTCATCGAGATCGACGGCTCGTCCACGGTGATCAGCGGCAACGGTCTTGGGTCATCTGGATCGGAGAGCGTCTCACCGATCGTGATCTCCGGGATACCAGCGATGGCCACGATGTCCCCGGGTCCCGCCGACTCGGCAGGCTCTCGTTCCAGGGCATTGGTGATCAACAACTCGGAGAGCCGGACGGTGCGGATGGTGCCGTCGGCGCGGCACCAGGCGACATTCTGATTGCGTCGCAAGGTTCCGGCGAGGACTCGGCATAAAGCCAGTCGCCCGAGGTACGGTGACGCGTCCAGGTTGGTCACGTGTGCCTGCAGCGTCGCTCCCGCCACATAGCTGGGTGCCGGGATGTGCTGCACGATCGTGGCAAACAAGGGTGCGAGATCTTCACTGTCCGGCATCTCGCCGTTGGCCGGCGCGGTCAGCGATGCGCGACCGGCCTTGGCCGAGGCATAGACCACTGGAAAGTCGAGACCGTCACTGCTGTCCTCGTCCAGCAGGTCCAAAAAGAGGTCGTCGGTCTCCGCAACCACCTCTGCGATTCGGGCATCGTGGCGATCGACCTTGTTCACCACCACGATGATCGGCAGCTTCTTGGCCAGAGCCTTGCGGAGTACGAAGCGGGTCTGAGGAAGCGGACCCTCAGAGGCGTCCACGAGTAGCAATACCCCATCGACCATTTCCAGTCCACGTTCAACTTCACCCCCGAAGTCTGCGTGGCCAGGCGTGTCAATGATGTTGATGGTGACAGTCGAACCGTCGGGCAGCCGGTGCCGTACGGCGGTGTTCTTGGCAAGGATGGTGATGCCCTTTTCCCGCTCCAGGTCCATGGAGTCCAGGACCCGCTTCTGGACAGCCTGACCGGCGCGAAACGCCCCGGACTGCCAGAGCATCGCGTCGACTAGCGTCGTCTTGCCGTGGTCGACATGGGCGACGATCGCTACGTTCCGCAGGTCAGAACGGACGGACAAAAGGGACACTCTCCTGGGCTTGGGCAACCCGGCGAGTCTAGGGCAGGCGGGGGGAATGGACCATGACACGGCTGGCGGCCAAGCACGCACTACGGGATAGCTCCGGCCCATTCCGACCGGACGAGGCCACACCAACGAAGCTTGCGGTCTTGCCTGAAACACCGTATTTAGGTCATTGCCTCCGGGTAGCCGGACTTCTGTTCCCCGTACCCTTGCCCTATGGCGGGCAGCACAGACTGGTTCCGAGACTCGTTCCGAACTGAGTATGAGAAGCAGAACGCGG
>JAJTCL010000467.1 GCA_021323255.1 Propionibacteriaceae bacterium
TGTGTTCGATGCCGGTACCACGTCGCTTGAGAGCTGGTTGATTGCGGCATCGAAGCTTGCGTGGAAGATCGCCACCAGCAGCACGCTGAAACCCGTGCTGTTGTAGAACCACACGAACAAGGCACGGGCAAAGAACAGCGATACGGCCTCGATGGCGAAAACGACAGGTGCCGCTATGAGCTGCGGCGGGGAGGTCGCGAAAGGTTACAAATACAGGCGAGACCGCCGGAAGGCGACCTCAATACGCGACCGCGTGCGGAAAGCGAAACTCCGCGCCAACCCCGGCATGATCGGTAGCCCGTCAGGTCTTGGGCATCAAGATCACCCTCGGTATCTTTCACTCGACCTTCCACCGATAGTCGGCGAAGAAGGTGCGCGCGCGACCAGCTTCTTCCAGAGGATGTCGCGCTGTTCACCTGTAGCGACTGCCACACTCACGGCCAGCTTTTGCCGCCCGATCTCGATCTCTGCCTCGCGAGGGCTGCGCCGGTTCTTGAACCACCAAGGCCGGCGGCCGACCCATCGGCCGACCCGGTCACCACATAGGCGTCCGGCGTCCTCCAGATACATCACCGGATTGGTGTGCAGAGTGCCGGCCTTCCGACCCGCCGCGGTGATCAGCAGTACCAGCCTGCCGCGGAGCTTGCCCAGCACTCGACCGCCGGATGCTCCATGCAAGCTCCTGTTCACCGCATGGGCGCCACTCCCCAAAGATTCTCTAGACATCGGCCATATCGAGCCAGTTCTCACCTCACGGCGACGCTGGTGGTGGCCGGTCACCGCGTACCCAAGCCCTCGCCGAGTTACCCATGACTGAGCAGGTTCGGTGGCGATAGCCTGACTCGCACCATGAGCTCAACCTCAAGCCAGCGTTCCGTTCGCATTATCAGGCGGTCCGTCCGCCGGCAGGCCCTGAAGGAGTACGTCGGCGGAGCGCTCTGGGTACTACCGAGCGCAGCTGCGCTGATTGCGCTTCTCGTGGGCTGGGGGATCTCCCAGATCGACACACCCCCCGAATCGACACACCCCCCGACTCCAGAATGAGTTCGCTGGCTTTCCAGGGCACTGCGGACGATGCCCGGGCGCTACTTATTTCCATCAGCAGCACGGTCGTGACGGTTATCGCGCTCGTCCTCGGCCTGACTGTCGTCGCGCTCCAGCTGTCCTCGACCCAGTTCTCACCACGGCTGCTGCGCAACTTCCTCCGTGATCGTCCTACTCAGGTGGTCCTCAGCGGCTTCCTCGCAACCTTCGTCTACAGCGCGGCAGGCCTCTTCACCGTTGGCGTGGAGGACGGTGAGCGTACCGAGGACTATCCACGGCTCGCTGTCAGCGGCGCCATCGCGTTGCTCTTCCTCAGCCTGGGAATGGTGGTCTACTTCGCAGACCACCTCGTGCACTCGATCCAGATCGACGCCATCAATCGCAGAGTCGAGCGCAACACCCGGCGTGCGATTATCCATGAGGACACGGCAACTGTCGAGGAAGCCGCCCCACAGGTTCCGGAATGGGCTGTGCCACTCCTCGGCCGGAGGTCCGGCTACATCCAGACGGTCTACCCACTGCTATTGCTTCCCTTGGTGAGCGATGAAAATGTCACCATCTGCCTCCGCAAGCGAGTTGGAGAGCATGTGGTTGAGGGCACTGTCCTCGGCTGGGTTTGGGCGCCGGGGCCGGGCGACCCACCACCAGCCGCCGAACCCTTTGAAGCTGCCCTCGAAGCCGATGTTCGGATTGGCTTTGAACGCACCATCGAGCAAGACATCTCGTTCGGCATCCGGCAGCAGATCGACATCGGCTGCAAGGCTCTCTCTGCGGCAGTCAACGACCCCTACACCGCAGTGCAGGCAATTGATCACCTCGCCGTCGTCTGCTGCGACCTGGCCGTCCGGCCGCTAGGTACCAAGATCATCACCGGCCCGGGCGGCAAGGGCCGCGTGATGATACCCGGAAACAACTTTGCCGACTACGTCGTCTTCATCGGCGGGCTTTTTGGGCGCTACGGCTCGAGCGATCTCGTTGTGATGTTGGCGTTGCTTCGCTTGTTCGAGACCGTCGTAGAGGTGCTGCTTCCGCCAGGGTCAGCCCGTTTGGCGGTGATGGATCGTGCAGTCGCTGAGGCCCTTGCCGACGCCGAGCGCTCCATGCCGCGCCCGCCTAGCCTGGAGCGAATCCGGGGAGCCGTGAAGGCTCTACGGAGCAAGATCAACTCCCGCAGCCACCTGAAACCCACCTCTGCTGCTTGACCGCAGATAGCGCGGCGACACGGCAGGCTGGAACCTATGGCGGAACGGTTCGCGGAAGTGTCGGTTATCACCCACGATGGACTGGTCCGCGACCACAACGAGGACAGCGTGGTCGTCGGTCCGTGGACGGCGTGCGCGACCGTGACGACCGCGCCGGCGACTTTCGCTCTTCCGCTGACAGCTCCAGTGGTGATAGCTGTATCCGACGGGCTTGGCGGGCACCCGGCAGGCGAGCTGGCGAGCAGCGTGGTGGTGCAAACGCTGGCCCGTCTCGGGCCGCAGCTCAACGATTCAGACGCCGTACGCAATGCCGTTGAGGCCTGCAACAGAGCGGTGTACGCCGAGGCAGCCCGCCATCCCGCGCGGGAGGGAATGGGAACGACCGTGGCCGGTGTCCTCCTCACCGGCGGTGAGGCGTACGTCTTCAACGTCGGTGACAGCCGGGTCTACTCCTACGGGCCTGAAGGCTTGCGGCAGATCAGCGTGGACGACAGCCCGTCGCTGCCGCCAGGGCAGACCCATACCGCACTGATCACTCAGATTATTGGCGGGTACGGCGACCCGGAGCCGCTCGATGTGCATGTCTCGACTCACTCCATCGATGACGCCACGTGTTATCTGGCCTGCACCGACGGGCTCAGCGACGTCATTGATGACGCCAGGATCGCTGCTGTGCTTGAAGAAGACCGGGGTGTGGCAGCGGTATTCGAGCTGTGGCGAGCAGCCATAACCGGGGGCGGACCCGACAACATCACCGTCGCGCTCGCGGAGATCGTCAGCGTGGAGACGCCATCTGACAGATCGAGCTAATGACCCGCCAACGCGTGCTTGAGCCCCGCGATGGCGAAAGCGGCGA
>JAJTCL010000468.1 GCA_021323255.1 Propionibacteriaceae bacterium
ACTTCGCCCGGTTGGGAAGCGCCGAGAATGCGCGCTGCGGCATGGACCGCGATCCCTCGCACCTCCTCACCTTCAAACTCGACCTCGCCGGCGTGGATCCCCGCGCGAGCGGTAAGGCCGTGGTCGGTGGCGGCGTCGATCATCGCCGCCGCCCCTCGCACCGCACGAGCCGGGCTGTCGAAGAGAACGAGAAAGCCGTCCCCGGTGGTCTTCACCTCGCGTCCGCTGAAGCGCTCGATCTCAGCACGTACCGCCTGGTTGTGCTCGGCCAGCAATAGTCGCCAACGGGTGTCACCGAGCTGGTTCAACGTTTCTGTAGACCCGGACAGGTCGGTGAAGACGACGGTCGCAAAGATGCGATCGGAGATCTCCTTCGGGGACTTCGCGAAGAGACGGCGGCCGGCCCAGTCGACCGAGACCCATGGCTCGTCTCCGATGACCCACGCGTCGTGGCCGGGCGGGATCTCGAAGGCATCGCCGCCCATGACCTCCATCGAGGCGCCGTCGGTCATTTCCACACGCAGGTGCCCGGATACCACGTAACCGAGGTGATGCACTTGGCAGCTCTCGGTACCGACGATCGGCTTGACATGCGTCGACCAACGCCAGCCTGGCTGGAAGACGGCGCGTCCGACAGTTAACTCACCCAGCTCGACCAGCTCGATGCGGGCCTTCTCGACCGTCCGGACCTCGTCGGCGCGGTCGAAGCGCTTGCGGCGCAGCTGCATGGAACAGATCGTACGAATCGGCGCCCTCGGTGAATCGTGAGCCGGTCGTGAGCGTCCCATCCGGATCTCACTCCGAGTCAGCACCCAACGCGCGGCCTCGTCGTCGGGCAGCCCCAGAAGCCCTCAGAAACTGACGCCAGTTCCGCGCGGAGCCGGCCTGGACGGCGTGTCGCACGAACTGGCGTCAGCTTTTTGAGTCCCGGGCCGCTCAACAGCCCCCGGGCCGGCAGCCGGACGGGTGTCATGGGAACCATCAGCGATCCGGGCGACTGCTGGGGCCTTGAAATGCTGCTCGGGGTTCGGTTGGCTACAAGCTGTACCTAGCTTGTTCACGCTGGGCATGGCATGCACGCCATGTCCAGAGGCATTTCCCACGCAGCGTGGGATAGTGACCAGCCGTCTTCGGCAGCCGGAGGCGATTCAGTTCCAGCTGGAGAATCCACACCGGCACGGCTTCGAGCAAGTACGTCCTGAACGGTTGGACGTCTAGAAGCTTGACCCAAACCCACCGCCGACGGCCCAGCTTGATTCGGAAAGATTGCCTCCGGCGCATTGGCAATGTTCTCGAGCGGATCGAAGGAGCAATACATGGGTGACCCTAGCGAGGCCGTCCGGACCTATCTGGACGGCGTGACTTCAGAAAAGCGACGACGTGATGCGGAGAAGTTGCTGGAACTCATGTCACGCGTTACGGGCGAGACGCCACAGTTGTGGGGCAGCATCATCGGCTTCGGCCAGTACCACTACAAGTACCCGACCGGTCGGGAAGGAGATGTCGCGGCAGCCGGGTTTGCCCCGCGCAAGGCCGCCACCACGATCTATTTTGTCGACGGTATCGGACGCTACGGGGCGCAGCTGGAGCGCCTCGGACCGCACACCACCGGCGTCGGTTGCCTCTACATCAAAGATCTCGACAAGATCGATCTCTCAGTGCTGGAGAACATCATCGCCGAGTCATATCGCACTCTTACCGATGACACCTACATGCTCCGTGCCCGCGAAGGAACCCCGGCTACGCCAGCCGAATGAGCCTGAGCTCAGCGCGGCTTAGCGGCGGGGTGCGGAGTTGACCGTACGCATCCTCATCTCATCGAGGCGCTGAACTACGGCTCAGATAACGATGGGGTCTAGCTGGCAACAGGGTCACTCGACGGAGATGGCGATCTTTCCTCGTGCGTTGCCGGCTTCGAGGTGTCGCATCGCTTCCGGAACTTCATCAAGCGAGAAGGTCCGGTCGATGCTCGGCGTCATCTTGCCGGCCTCGATCAATTCGGTGAGCCGTTCCAGGTCGCTGCCGCGCTCCTTCGACACGAAGAATGTCAGCCGCTGCCGCACCAACCGAGACAGAGCTGCGGCGCGGAACTGCCGATCAAGTCCTCCTGTCAAGCTGCCGCCTTGCTCACCGCCGACGATCACCGCCGTCCCTGTCGGTGCGAGTGCGCGACGCAGCCGGGAAAGCGTGGGATTTCCAGCGATATCGAGGATCAGGCCGTAGCGGTGCGTCCCATCGGCGAAGTCCTCTCGGGTGTAGTCGATGACATGATCGGCACCCAGGGATCGCACAAGATCGAGTTTCGCGGTGCTGCTGACGCCGGTGACCTCGGCTCCGAAAGCCTTGGCCAGCTGTACGGCGTAGCTGCCCACGCCGCCAGAGGCGCCGATGATCAACACCTGCTGCCCTGGCTGAAGGCGCCCGACATCGGTAAGAGCTTGCAGGGCGGTGAGCGCTGACACCGGAACCACGGCCGCTTGCTGGAAGGAGAGATTGACGGGCTTGCGGGCGAGTTGATCTTCGGGGGCCGCGGCGTACTGGGCGAACGAGCCGTGGCCGGTCCCGTACACCTCTTCACCTGGAGAAAATTTGGTGACGGCTGAGCCGACCGCAACGACCGTGCCAGCCAGATCGCGCCCGGGGACAGGCGTCTTCGGCTTGCGGAATCCTAGGGCGAGGCGGAGCAGGTACGGCCGGCCCACCATCAGGTGCCACGTCCCCCGGTCCAAACCAGCCGCCCGAACGCGTACCAGGACCTGATTGTCCGCGATCTCCGGGGTGCTGATTTGGGCCCCGTTGCGCCGGGGCGTTCGCGTCTCCGCTCCTTGCCGCATCCTGCTCTTCAGATTCCATCAGTGACTTTCCCTCAAATCGACGGCACCGTGTGCGCGGCCGGCTTTACTTAGTACAGCAAAATACTCGACGGCATCGTCGATCTGGTGTTCGGCGACATCGAGCTGCCAACGGCGAACGGTGACTGACGGGCGGAGATCGTTCGACGAGCGAACTCGGCCCGCCAGGTGCTGGACACCACCCCTGGGCGATCGGACTCATGGAGTCGCGAAAGATACCCGGCTCGGCAAGCTGCGACACCACGACGCGACCATCGGCACACTGCGAGCGGCTGGTTTCTCAGTGGAGATGACTGCCCATGCGTACGCCTTGCTCGACAGTTACATCTATGGATTCGCGCTGCAGGAGGCATCCCGGCCATTTGAAAGCCCAGCTGAGGTGGCCGATGTTGCCGAGCCGATGCTGGCCGGTCCTCACCGGTGATGTCGCTGATCTGCACGCCCTGGCAGCTCAGACAAACCAAGTGACAGTGATCGGAATCTAGGGTACTTGCGCCGGGCACCGTCTTGATCTTGACACTTCCAGCTCGGACTCGCTCGACCCCGCGTCCTGCACTGGCACGGCGCGTTGGTTGCAACCAAAGCCCCCGTGCAGTTCTCCCGAGAGTGGAATGATCTCGTTCTAGGCTCGCAGGCATGAGTGTCAGCGCGCTTCCGCACAGCTCAGCGGAGTCCCAGGGCGTCCATCCGGAAGGCATCTTGACCTTTCTCGACACGCTTGAGTCTGCCCCGGACATCGAGATGCACAGCTTGATGATCATCCGGCACGGCCAGGTGACTTCCGAGGGCTGGTGGTCGCCGTACCGGCCGGAGCAGCCGCATTTGCTGTACTCGCTGAGCAAGAGCTTCGCCTCGACCGCTGCAGCGTTTGCCATTGCGGAAGGTCTTCTCGATCTTGACGCGACTGTGCTCTCCTACTTTCCTGAGCTCGATGCCGAGATCACCGATCAACGCAGCCGGTCGATCTTGGTCCGCCATGTGGCCGCCATGGCCAGCGGGCATCTCGAGGAGACCATCGTGCGGGCATCGGCGCTCGATCCCGTCGAACCGGTACGCGGGTTCCTGCTCATTCCGCCCGATCGGGAGCCGGGAACCGTGTTCGCCTACAACCAGCCCTGTACCTACACCCTCGCTGCGATCGTGCAGCGGATCACGGGCCAGACCTTGATCGACTACCTACGGCCCCGGCTGTTCGACCCGCTCGGCATCGATCAAGCCGGCTGGCAGCAGGACGCCGCTGGTCGCGATCTTGGATACACCGGCCTTCACTCCACGACGGATGCGATCGCGCGGCTCGGGTTGCTGTACCTGCAGCGCGGAGTCTGGAACGGTCAGCGGCTGCTGGCGGAGGAGTGGGTCGCCGAGGCGACCAGGCTCCAGGTGGCTACCCGGGTCGAGACGGAGGACCCGAACGAGCCTAAACCGGACTGGCTTCAGGGCTACGGGTTCCAGTTCTGGATGGCCAGACATGGATACCGCGGCGACGGGGCGTACGGGCAATTCTGCGTGGTGCTCCCCGAGCAGGACGCGGTCATCGCCACAACAGCCGCAACCGAGAACATGCAGGGCATTTTGGATGCGGTCTGGACACATCTGCTGCCTGCGATGACGGCCACGACGGTGGACCCGTCGCCGGTCGCAGATCAGTTGGCTGCGCGACTCGACGGACTACAGCTGCCGGCGTTCCAGGCCAAACCTGCTCCGGATTCGTCGCTG
>JAJTCL010000469.1 GCA_021323255.1 Propionibacteriaceae bacterium
GATGCACACGTTGCAACGTGTGCATCGTGATTGAAACGCACGTGCACGTGCGTTTCTGACCGAGGAGGTAGCCACCGCCAGTTCCCCAGGCGTTCTGCCGTATCCGCGTCGGTAGGCTGAGGCAGTCGGGCCGGACGGCCCCAGACGTGCCAATGGCCCCAGCCCCGATCACCGATGCTCGTGAGGAGACCCGCTGTGACTGATGAGGCCCTGTCCAACCTGCTCCACGAGGACCGACGCTTTCCTCCACCCGCTGATCTTGCAGCGAATGCCAACGTCACGGCCGAAACCTACGCCGAGGCAGAGGCAGACTTCGAGGGTTTTTGGGCCAAGCAGGCCAAACGGCTGAGCTGGCAGACCGAACCGACCCAGGTCCTCGACTGGAGTAACCCGCCCTTCGCCAAGTGGTTCGCCGACGGCACCTTGAATGCCGCGTACAACTGTCTTGACCGGCACGTCGAAGCAGGCAACGGGGATCGTGTTGCCTTCTACTTCGAGGGCGAGCCGGGAGACACCCAGGTGATCACCTACGCCGAGCTGACCCGGCAGGTCAAACAGGCGGCCAACGCACTCTTGGAACTCGGTGTGAGGAGCGGCGATCGAGTAGCGATCTACCTGCCGATGATCCCGGAAGCGGTCGTCGCGATGCTCGCCTGTGCTCGGATCGGCGCACCGCACACCGTGGTGTTCGGCGGCTTTTCCTCAGACGCGCTCTACTCGCGGGTGATCGACTGCGGCGTCGGGATCGTGATCACTGCTGACGGGGGTTACCGTCGCGGCACCGCCTCACCGTTGAAACCGGCCGTCGACGAAGCACTCAAGTACGGCTGCGACGTACGCAATGTGCTGGTTGTCCAGCGGACCAAGCAGGACGTCCCCATGACAGAGGGACGCGATCTGTGGTGGCATGAGTTTGTCGGCAAGCAGTCCGATGATCATGTTTGCGAGTACTTCCCCGCAGAGCAACCGCTGTATGTCATGTACACCTCCGGCAGCACGGGCAAACCGAAGGGCATTCTGCATACCACGGGCGGCTACCTGGTGGGCGTCGGCTACACGCACTGGGCATCCTTCGACCTGAAGCCCGAGACCGACATCTTCTGGACTGCTGCGGACATCGGCTGGGTGACCGGGCATTCCTATCTGGTGTACGGGCCGCTGGTGAACGGTGCCACGTCGGTCATGTATGAAGGCACCCCTGATACCCCGCACAAGGGGCGCTGGTGGGAAATCATCGAGAAGTACCAGGTGACGACGCTGTACTGCGCACCGACGGCGATCCGCACTTTCATGAAGTGGGGCGGCGACATCCCCGAGAACTTCAACCTGTCGTCACTGCGGATCCTCGGATCGGTCGGTGAGCCGATCAACCCCGAGGCGTTTGTCTGGTACCGGCACTACATCGGCGGCGATCGTACGCCGGTGGTGGATACCTGGTGGCAGACCGAGACCGGCATGCACATGATCTCCCCGATGCCGGGAGTCACCGCGACCAAACCAGGCGCGGCGATGCACGCCGTTCCCGGAGTTGAGGTTGAAGTCGTCAACGATGAGGCTGAGCCCGTGCCGAACGGATCGGGTGGCTATCTGGTGATCACCAAACCTTGGCCTGCAATGCTCCGCACCATCTGGGGCGACGACCAGCGGTACATCGACAACTACTGGACACGCTTTCCGGGCTTGTATTTCGCCGGCGACGGGGCGAAGAAAGACGAGGACGGTCACATCTGGCTGCTAGGTCGGGTCGATGACGTGATGAATGTGTCCGGGCACCGGATGTCGACGACAGAGATCGAATCGGCGCTGGTATCGCACCCGAAAGTCGCCGAGGCTGCCGTTGTCGGAGCGAGCGATCCGGTGACTGGACAGGCGATCGTAGCCTTCGTGATCTTGCGAGCCGATGCCGGTAAGGGCGGAGTTGAGGTTGTCCAGGAGCTGCGGACCCATGTTGCCAAGGAGATCGGTGCGATTGCCAAGCCGCGCCAGATCATGGTGGTCGAGGAGCTGCCCAAGACCCGTTCGGGCAAGATCATGCGCCGACTGCTCCGTGATATCGCCGAGAACCGGGAACTGGGCGATGTCACTACGCTGACCGACTCCTCGGTGATGAATCTGATCAAGGAGAATCTGGCCACAGCAGGCCACGGCGGACTAGCCCTCTTTTGAGAGCTGCTCGCGTATCGCGCGCTTTCGATCCGCCTACTTCGTCGTCGCTCGCAGCCTCCGCTCCCTCCGTGCGCATTGCTCGCTCCGCTCGCTGGGTCTTGCGCTTGTGAGCCGCCGCCTTCCTTACTCTCTCTCGCAGACGAAGAGCATGTCTGCTCGCTCGCTCGTCCAGGACAGCGGCGCGCCAGACCGGCTCAGCACGGCGGGCGCGCGATCGCCGACGCTCGCAGCTGGCCCAAGCTGGTCGAAGGTTGCCATTTTCGGGTAAACGTCCAGTGGAAAGGTCGGTAGGCTCACCATCAACGAGAGGAGCGGACGTGGCTGATCTTGCAGTTGGGGACATCATCAAGAACATCACCGATGATGTGAAGTT